>JAKIZO010000027.1 GCA_022707965.1 Bacteroidota bacterium | reverse complement strand
TGACGGAATTTCGTAACAGGATTTTCAGTATAAGTAGCAAGGTTATAAATCATAAAGCGAGCTCTAAAAATAGCATCCTGAGGAGTGAAGTTCACACCATAAGGACCTTGAATATCGTTGGAAACGTTTTGAATCAAAGCAACAGGCTGAATAGCACCTAATTTGGGTTCGCCTGCAAGTAATTCGTAGCTTGCAGCTTCTTCGGTTGTGATTTGCTTGCTAAACGACAAATCGGAAGCAGCAGTATTTTCGTCGCGAACACGCCATTGAATATCAACAACTCTCAAAGTATTCTTCCATTGCTTGAAACGAACAGCCAAATCATCGTGAGGCCACAAGTAGCTTAATGCTGAAGAGTTCACCCTATCGAAATAATGTGTAGTTTGTTGGTATTCAGATGCAGAAGTTGGACCCCAAGGGAAGGAACCTGTACCTGTCTTTGTATCATAAGCAGCGTCGCGAGCCCAACCTGTAACACCAGCAGTTGCCAATACACCGAAAGCAGTTGCAGAGGGAACTTTTTGTCTCGCACTTATCGGATACATTCCTGTAAATTTTTCGTAATAAATAGTAATTGAAGAGTCCAATCTATTTAATATTACCTGTGCATTAGCTGAAACATAACCGACATCACCAGGGCGACGATTGCTCTGGGCAGAATATGTGCCTTGTGGGAATTGGTAGGTGCCTGCTTGTGGCGCAATATTGACAAAGTAAATAGTTAACTTGCTTCCATCAACTTCGCGTTTGTAGTAAACACGCCCGTGGTCATCAGGACGATTATCACGAACACTCCACTGCGAAAGATGCATTGGTCCCCAGAACGGGGCTATATATGCACCACGATTAGTAGTTGTGGATAAGTTTTGCAATTGGTTGCCACCATTAGCACGAATACCAGCAGTAGCGTTTGTAATCTGATTGTTTAGAACAGACACTCTATAACCGAAATCATCTGGTTCAGGGTCGTTCAATCCATTGCCAACTCTTGTTGTGCGGACAAACCAATCCATACTCATAGGGTCGTAAGCAGTAGTTGCACCAGGTGGAATTGTTCTTTGCCCGGCAGAGTTGTAGTAGTAGCGGCGGTTTGTAAGTGCAATCACACCATTAGTCGAAACATAGAACGAATCGTAGCGAATACCATTAAAATAGAAACCGAATCCAATTGGAATTGGACCAGCAATAGCATTATCGGTTGAATCGACTACAATTGGGTTATTGTTTGCATCACGATGACGGAAGAAATTCACCTGAGCAGGATTACGGAAGAATCTCAAACCTTCTTCCTTATTAGTTTGCCAGTAAGTCGAATCTAACAATCTTGGTCCGGGAAGAATTCTTCGCCAGGTTGTTGGTTGGAAAGTAGTATCAACAAATCCATCTTTTGGTCCCCATTCAATAGAACGGTCGTCGCTATCGACGAAGTAATAACCGGTCGAAGCAGCGCGGTTCACACCCTGCCTATCCGTATTAGTTTCGTTGAACTGAATAGGGTAAGTAGTCCCGGCACTATTTGGCGCAGGACCGGCAGGAATATTCAGCCCGCTTTTGCGAAGGATTTCATCGCTCTTATCATTGTTTGCGAGCACATCATTGGCAAGCAATCCAACAAAAAGTGCGATAAATAGAATAAATTTCTTCATTGTAAACTCCAAATGTGTATTTAAAACAATCTATTTATTGAATAAACATTCATAATCTATTAATTAACGTTTAAATCTCCAACCTTTATCTTCGAATTCGAAGAGCCAGCCTGCAATTTTGCCTTCTTCGAATGTTTCGAAATGGTTCCAATAATCTAATGTGTAAGAATATCTCGAACCAGTTTCGTCTGCGGGCACCTGACGTGCGTGAGCTATAATTTTTTCGCAACGTTCCTGCCAATCGCGGAAGCTCTTCGGACGAAGGTCTACCCATCCTTCGTAGCACCATTGTTCGATATTTTCAGGTGTCATATCGAGTTCGGTTTTGCCACGGCGGACAGGGATTATCACATCTTTTCCGCGCAAATATTTCTTGCCATCGGGCAGAAGGACTACCAGTCCAATTGATAGCATTTCTGCAAGAAGTTTTTCATCGTTTTTCACAAGTTCGAGTGCTTTTTGCGAAAGTTCTTCGGGTGTGTATTTCGAGATATCTTTCATCGCACCGACAATTTTTCTCAAAATAAAGCCTTCGTAGAGAAGTTTCGAAAGTCTTGGAGGTCCGAGCAATTCAAAGGCAACGGAATCAACACCATATTCTTTTTCTAATTTCTTGATTTTTTCGAGAGCTATATTTCTTAGCATACCGCCACGATATGTAGGTCCCAATGTGCAAGCATCGAGCCCTTGAATAACATCACGTCCAGTGTTGCCACCGCGAATTTCGAATACTAAATATTCTGCAATTTCTTCGGGAGTAACAATTTCCATTTGTCCGAGTGCGCTAATAGCTTCAAATTCGCCTTTGGAGAAAATGCCGTTTTCGCCAGTATCGATAAATACAGACTTATAGACATCGCCTGTATCAATGACACCCGTAGCATCATCAAACACGAATTTACCTTCTGCGGGACGAGCATCATCGAAATTCATCTTCACAAGTGGAATAGCACGTCCGCGGCGTTTTACTTCTCCATAAGCAATTTTCTTCCAGGCAATTGCTGCTGTTGGCTTAATTTCTTTGACAATTGGTCCCTCGGGAGTGCGGGCAAGCAAGAAAAGAAGCAAAGTCTGTGCGCCAGCAACAGCAGTTTTCGAAAGCAAAACGCGCGATGGGCGTTCTTCGCTATGAGTATAAGGAATGTTTACTCCCATACCGCCTGTTCCGCTTGTGCCAACTTTGAAATACATTTTTGCTTTCGCATCAAGCAAACCGCGGTACAGAATTTGAATGTGTCTGATAAGTTGAGGAACGTAGGCGCTTGCAATAACTCTTTCGATAAGCGCTCTATCGAGCTCCCCTTTGTCGATTTTCTTAATTGCGTTGATAGCAGTATTATAAATGTCTAAATAAGCAATTGCAGTTGCTGTATTTATACAATCTATTACTAAATCTGGTTTTGTTTCGACTATGAGGTTATACAAGGCGGAATGTTTAAGAATTTTATCGTCCAAATCAAAAAATATATCTTTAAGGAATTCGCCACGCATTGCATCATCACCAATCACATCGCCCCAGTTCATATCTTTCCATTCAGTGCGTGCGAAAATGTTGCCCCATTTTGGAACGAACATATTTGGGTCGGCAGACGGGAATTCACGTTTCAATTGAGCAACAGCGTCTTCTGCTTCCCATTGATTTAATGATAATATAACTAATTGAGCAGGTTCGTGTTCCATTAATTTGCGGCATATTGCGGAACCAACAAGCCCCCAGCCACCTAAAACCAATACTTTTGACCCTTTTATTTCCATAACTCGTCCAATTTTGTTAATAAATTATTTGGTTAATTAGTTCTATTCATTATATTAATTTAATAAAAATAGAAACCTATCCCAAATAAAATTAACAAATTTTTATATTTTTTATTCATTTTTTTAGTTTTATGGAAATTTGTTTTTCATAATAATTAATACAATTTATAATACTACTGACATAATTATAATTAATTTTTGTTCTTATGTAATTAACATTATATAAAAATAATAATTACACTTATTTTTTAATTTTTCTTTTAATCTTAACATAAAATTGTTCTTTAATTGTTAATTTTGTCAAAAACTGATAGAAATGTATGATATATATATTTATTGCTGCTGTTGCTGTATATCTTGCTCGAACATTGTTTATGTTCATTGGAGCAAGTAAAATCAGAAGAAAAAGCGTAGGAAGAAACGACTTTGTTCCATCGGTGAGTGTGCTTGTTCCTGCTCGGAACGAAGAAGATACAATAGAGGAGTGCCTTATGGCACTTGCTTTGAGCAACTACCCGAAAGAAAAATTTGAAATCATTGCCATAGACGACCGTTCAACCGACTCAACGCTGCAAATAATGCAAAAAGTCGCCGCCATATTTGATAATATTAAAGTATTAAGTATTAAAGATGAGCAGCAGAAGCAAAATTTGCGTGGCAAGGCTGGTGCTTTGCATTATGGAGCTGACGCCGCCGTAGGAGATATTTTGCTTATGACAGATGCAGATTGTATTGTCCATCCCGATTGGATTAGAACAATTGCAGAATGCTATGCAGATGACAATATCGGCTTGGTTGCGTCATTTACACTGGTTGGTGGTAAGCGACTTTTCGATATTATTCAGTCGGTAGAATGGATTTATATGAACACAATGGCTTCTGCGGGCGTTGGTTTAAATATTCCGCTTGGTTGCTATGGAAACAACCTTTCTGTCAGGAAAAAAGTATATGAAGAAATTGGTGGATATAAGCAAATTCCATTTTCGGTAACCGAAGACCTTTCGCTGCTGAAAACAGTTCATAAATATGGGCATTCGCTGCATTATGAAACAGACGTAAAGGGAACAGTCGTAACAAGACCTTGCAAAACCTTCACAGAATACATAAGCCAGCACCGCCGTTGGGCGATGGGTGGATTAACTCTGGGCTGGAAAGCAGTGGTTTTTGTTCTATCAAGTTTTCTTATGTGGATAGGCATAGTAGCCTCGTTGCTCACGGCAAATTACTTATTTGCGATATTGCTATTGCTTTTGAGATTTGCTGGCGATTTCTCGATAATTTTTCCGAGCGTGATAAAATTAAAACAAAAAAAATTGCTGATGTACGTAATCCCATCAATTCTATTTTTCTTAATAATCGAGATTATTATTCCATTTACATTATTTACCAAAAAAGTTCGCTGGAAAGGGCAAATTTTCAAGGGATAAAGTTCGATTATTAGATTTCACCTAAATAATTAATGATTTGTAAGCAAGAAACAAGCTTTATCTAAAATATATAAAAGTTTTTTCGTCATATTTTTTATTGTTTTTCAAATAATTAATATTTGGAGTATTTAATGCCGCATATATATATAGATGGGAAACGCATAGAAACGCAAAGCGGTAAAACAATAATTGAAGCTGCATACGACAACGGTCTATATGTCCCACATTTTTGCTGGCACCCCGAGCTTTCGGTGGCGGGGAATTGCCGAATGTGCCTTGTAGAGGTTGGGTTGCCCAAAAGGCTACCGAATGGAGAGTTCGAAACAGACAGCAACGGCAATATAGTTGT
Source organism: Bacteroidota bacterium (assembly GCA_022707965.1). Classification (GTDB taxonomy): domain Bacteria; phylum Bacteroidota; class Ignavibacteria; order Kapaibacteriales; family UBA2268; genus JAKIZO01. The sequence continues at coordinate 24,961 of JAKIZO010000027.1, read as the reverse complement.
CTCTTTTCTGCCGAAGCTTCAAATTGCCTGTGCTACGCAAGTTTCCGACGGTATGCACGTTCGCATAAACCACGATAAAGTAATAAAAGCACAAGAAGCGGTAATGGAGTTTCTGTTAATAAATCACCCGCTCGACTGCCCTATTTGCGATGAAGCAGGGCAATGCAAACTGCAAGAATATGCTTTTAATCACTCGCGTGGGGAAAGTCGCTTCGAAGAAACTAAAAATCACAAGGATAAACGCGTTTCGTGGGGACCCAACGTGCTTTTCGATGCAGAACGCTGCATATCCTGTTCGAGATGCATTCGTTTTGCAAAAGAAATTGCCAAACAAGATGTGCTTACGTTTGTTCAGCGTGGCGACCACGTAACTATAAAAGTGCAGGACGGTGCAAAATTCGACAACAATTATTCTATGAATGTGATTGATATTTGCCCGGTTGGGGCGCTTACAAGCCCTGATTTCCGATTTAAATCGCGTGTGTGGGATATGAGTTTCAACAATTCGATTTGTATGGGTTGCTCGCGTGGCTGCAACATACAAATTGGAGTGCGGAACAACGAAATTTTGCGGATAGAACCGAAAACTAATATGTATGTGAACAAATACTGGATGTGCGACTACGGACGTTTGTCTTACTATAAAAAAATCAACGAAAATCGTGTAACTAACCCAACTATCAAGAAAAATGGTGTTCAAATAGAAGTAACCTGGGACGAAGCAATTTCTACTGCTGCATCGATTTTGCGTAAATACAAGCCGTCGGAAATGATGTTTATTGGTTCGGGACGCTCTTCGACTGAAAATAATTATGCTTTGGCACGATTTGCTAAAAATGTTGCAAAATCTATGAATTTAGATTATTATGAACGTATAGACCAAACATTTGCAGATGACTTTTTAAGAACAAACGATTTAAATCCAAATGCAGCGGGCTGCCGCAGTGTTGGGATTGTTCCATCATCTGATAAATTTTCTTTGAAAAATATACCTGAAAATATAAAAAATGGGTCGATTAAACTCGTTTACATTATGGACGAGGACTTCGATTTAGATGAAAAATATATTCAAGCCCTGCAAAATGCAGAAGCAATAATTGTACATTCTTTGAACCACTCGAAGCTAACCGAAATAGCTGATGTTGTGTTTGCGTCTTCATACTTTGCCGAAAGCGAAGGCACTTTTGTCAATATAGACAAACGCGTTCAATATTTCGAACCTGCACTTGTAACAAGTGAAAATCTTCACCGAATGGGAATGAAGATGAGCCGATTGGATAAGTTCGGTGCACCGAACGACCGCTGGACGCAAAAGGAATTGCGAAATTGCCGTCCTGCCTGGAAAGTTCTGAATATGCTGGCATCGCAATTTTCCGTCAATTTCAACTACAACAAAGCCGAAGATGTGTTCAATGATATTGCTCACAATATCGGGCAGTTCAACGGTATGAGCTACCGATTACTGAAAAAGCATCAAGGAATAATACTTGGGAAAGCAAGCAATCCTGACCCCGTGTTGCATAATTATGAATCACATTATATGAAACCAAATTGATTTATGAATTAATTCTGGGAAATTATGGAAAATTTAGGTTGGATACTTTTAGAAGCATCGATAAAAGCATTTGTAATCTTAAATATAGTATTGCTTGGAGCAGCTGCTTCGGTTTATTTAGAACGCAAGGTCTCGGCAGCAATACAGGATAGAATTGGACCAAATCGAGTGGGACCATTCGGGATATTGCAGCCATTTGCAGATGTGTTTAAGCTCTTTTTCAAAGAGGATATCGTCCCGCGGGCAGCTGATAAGTTTTTTCACGCACTTGCACCTGTTATTTCGCTTGGGGTGGCAATAGCAGTTTATGCAGTTATTCCATTTGCACACTATGTCGAAATCAACGGTGTAAAGTATTATTTAGGAATTGCCCCCGATGTGAATGTTGGTTTTCTTTTCATACTTGCAATGACTTCGGTCGGTGTGTATGGAATAATTCTTGCAGGTTGGTCGAGCAACAACAAATATTCATTGATGGGTGGGCTTCGTTCGTCTGCACAAATGATTTCGTACGAACTATCGTTGGGGCTATCGTTAATAGGCGTGGTTCTCATAAGCGGTTCATTTTCGCTGAATGATATAGTTTTGCAGCAGTCCGGATGGAAATGGAATGTATTTTTGCAACCACTGGGATTTATCATTTTCCTTGTATCAGCATTTGCTGAAACAAACCGAGCCCCGTTCGATTTGCCCGAAGCCGAACCTGAACTTGTCGGTGGATACAACACTGAATATTCCGGAATGAAGTTCGGAATGTTTTTTCTTGCTGAATATGCAAATATGGCAACTTCATCTGCATTTATGGCTTTGTTGTATTTCGGTGGGTGGCAGCTTCCGTTCCCTGCTGAATGGTTGGGATTGCAGGAAGGTTCAATTGGACTTGCACTGGCACAATTTGCAACATTTATGATAAAAGTTGGAATTTTTGTGTTGTTCTTTATCTGGGTGCGCTGGTCTGTTCCTCGCTTTCGTTACGACCAGCTTATGAATTTAGGTTGGAAAGTTCTATTGCCGCTATCGCTATTAAACGTGATTTTGACTTCAATTGGAGTTCTTATTTTCAAATAAGGAGTAAAAAATGAACATAAACACAGAAAACATAGAAAAAAACAGGATGAATTTCTGGGAGAAGATATATCTTCCCGAAATTGCACGCGGATTGGGACTTACTTTGAAACGTATGTTTCGTCCGAAGATGACACGGCAGTATCCCGAAGAAAGGTGGGATCCGCTTGGTTCGTATCGCGGGCGTCCTGTTCTGGTGGATGAAGACGGCAAAGAACGGTGCGTTGCTTGCGGATTGTGTTCGCGCGTTTGTCCGGCACTGGCTATCGAAGTACAAGCAGCAGAAACACCTGACGACAAGGAACGCTTTCCCGCAAAATTTGAAATAAATATGTTGCGTTGCATTTACTGCGGTTTTTGCGAAGAAGTTTGTCCCGAGGAAGCAATTGTTATGAGCAAAGATTACGAGCTTGTGTTTGCAAGCCAGGAATCAGCAATAATGAACAAGGAACAACTGCTTGTTCCAGTTGCTCAATTGCAGGCTAGATTAGAATTTTTACGTAGATACAGATAATTTTGAATTATCAATTTTTAGAAAAGCCCGGAAATGCAATTGTTTCGCGGGCTTTTTTTATTGCCCGCTCCGAACAATATCGTGCAAGCGGATAAGTCCTCGGGCAGCTTTCCGTTTTCGACAACGGGAAGCACATTGATTTGACTTTGGCAAGATATAATTGAAAACTATATTTTAATAAGGGCTGATACTTTCTTTATAGTCTCGATAAGAACAGCCGCAGGTGCCTTTTCAATGAATTCAGCATTTCTTACTTTCCAATCGAGACTTTTAATCTGATCGGAGATAATAACGCCACTAACAGGAAGATTTTCTGGCAAAATCACTTCGAATGGATAACCTTTGATTTGATTTGTAATTGGACAGAACAAAGCAAGACCAGTCTTAGAATTATAAATTTGAGGTGAGATAACAATTGCAGGTCGTCTGCCCTTTTGTTCGTGTCCGCTTTGAGGATTGAAATCAAGCCACACAATATCGCCGCGTTCCGGACAATATTGATTATCGTTTGCGGCTATGCGACGTTTTAATGGCGTATAGCCGCTGTTAGCGGTAGTGGTTTGTTATTTCTTTTCAAGTCGTTTTATTTCTGCTTTTATCTCCTCAATTACTTCCTTATTTTTTATTTCTTTTCGTTCTCCTACTTTTTCTGAGAATAAATAAAACACCTTTCCACCAAAAACTTCTGTAAATTTCTGATGAGATTCAAACTGTAAGTTATATTCCTTAAATATTTCAGGTAATTGAATACCGGCATTGACGGGTTTTATCTGTAAGCCTATGTATTTATCATTGATTTTTATATAGAAATCAACATTAAACAATCTATCCCACTCGTCAGGAGCTGGTTCTATTTTCACTCTTAATATTTTTTGTAATTGACCATATATAGTTTGAATTTCCGTAATATATCCTTCATAGGTACGGTCAATTACTAATTGTATCATATAATCAATACAATCTTGCTCAGTAATTTCAGATACTTCTGCTTGAATTACTTCAGTTATTTTGACATAAAGTTTTTTACCAAGTTCAATAATATGTTCCTTTGGTTTTACATTTTTGAAATAATATTCTCTCCATTCATCAATATTTTTAGGAGCACATTTTCTTATGGATTCTGAAGTCGGGCCAACATTTCTTTTGAAATTGAGTTGGAAACGATTCATCGCTGAATTTAATATCCATTCTTTAGCCATTGTTTTTTCCTAAATAATTTAAAAATTTTTGTTTGTATTTGTATTCCAATTCAGTATCTACCTTTACTAAACCACTTTTAATTAAGTGTGCGTTGATGAACGTTTTATTTTCAAGATACAAATAGCAAAGAAGATTGCTTTCATTATCATATTTTATATTATCATATTTTATGAATACGCGTTTTCCTTTTGTTTTTTCAATTAAAAAAGAAACTGCCTTACCGTTACTTAATAGGTCTTGTTTTATTCCCAAAAGTTTTATTATTAAATCATTACTCAATCGGATTTTTTCTGGGCTAATAATTTCCTTTACTGTGAATAATTCTTCTCTTTTAACAGAACTGTTTTTATCAATTTTCGAACCAAATTGTAGTTTTTTTATATCTATTTTTTTGTCAAGTGCGTGAGGGTCTCTAAAGATATAGGGCAATTTTTGGATTTCGTTGTCAAAATTGCAATTAAGTTGTCTTTGTTCTATAAATTCATATTTTGTCTCGAGTATATCTGGTTGATCAGCCTCTAATTTTTCTTTAATAATTGGAATAAATTCAGGATTAATTTCATAACCTATAGAATTTCTATTAAGCTTTTTGGAAGCAAGTAAGGTTGTACCACTACCAGCAAAGGGATCAAGAACTGTTTCTCCAACAAAAGAAAACATCTTAATTAACCTGCGTGGTAATTCTTCAGGAAACATTGCTATGTGATTAGTTTGTCTTTCGCCAGGGAAATTCCAATGGCCTGCAAAAAATGTATTCCATTCTTCTGCGGACATTTTAGAAAGTTCCTTTTGTTCTTTCGTTGGTTTAGGACTATCGCCTAATTTTTTAAAAATGAGAATGAATTCGTAATCTAATTTTAAAATGCCATTTCTAGGATAAGGATAGGAACCCATTTGAACTCCACCACCTGTTGTATTTGAAGTCGTAACTTTTTGCCAGATAATAGCACCCATATAATCAAATCCTATTGTTTCACAGAATTTGATTATTTCTTCACGAATAGGAATAACTTTATAGCGGCCATAATAAACTGAACGGGCAAATTGGTCACCAATATTTACGCACAGTCTACATCCATTACAAAGAACTCGATAGCATTCTTTCCACACCAAATTTAAGTTATTGATGTAGTTTTCATAATTTTCATGAAATCCAATTTGCTTTTCTGAACCATAATCTTTTAATTGCCAGTAAGGTGGCGAAGTAATTATTAAATGTACTGAATTGTCTGGCACTTCAACCATTTGTCTACTATCACCAAGAATTACTTTATGATGTGTGCTCATTTTTTGAATTCCTCTTAGCAAAAACACAAAAATCTTTTCAAATTCTGTTAATTCGGTATTTTTATGCCATTACCGCTAACTACCATTTTTCTTTACCTTGTTTGTAGCCTGTCTCTGCTTCATCGTGAAGATTTTCTTCTGAAATCAAACTGATTAAATTATCCAATTCGAAAACATCTGTATCTACCGGAATAAGTTCGATTTTATTTTTTTTGATAACAAGGTTAATTCTGGAGCCATCCTGAATATTTATTTGATTAGCAATAGACTGAGGGATCCTAATTCCCAGACTATCACCCCATTTTATTACATGTAATTCCATTTTCTTATATGTATAAACAATGTATATACAAATATACATTATCAACAAAATAAACAAAAAAATATTGAAAATAATTATTATTTAGATTTTATTGCCCGCTCCGAACAATATCGTGCAAGCGGATAAGTCCGAGCAGCTTTCCGTTTTCGACAACGGGAAGCACATTGATTTGACTTTGGCGGTTTTCCATCAAAGCAAGAGCGTTTAGCAGAAGTGAATTTTCATCAATAACAATCGGGTTGGGTGTCATTACTTCGCTAACAACAATATCTTTCAGGTTGTCAAATCTATTGAGCAATCGACGGACATCGCCGTCGGTAATAATTCCGAGCAGATTTTGCTGGCTATCGCAAATACAAACGCAACCGAGAGGTTTGCGGGACATTTCAATTAATGCTTCTTTGAAAGTTGAGTTGATTTGAATTATTGGGAGAGAGTCGCCTGTATGCATTACATCTTTTACACGCAAAGTAACGGAACGACCAATTTGACCGAGAGGATGCAAGCGTGAAAAGTCTTCAATAGTAACACCTTTCACCTTCATAGTAGCAACAGCCAGAGCATCGCCGAGCAGCAGAGCGGCTGTTGTGCTTGAAGTTGGAGCTAAATTGAACGGACAGGCTTCGCGTGAAACCTGTCCGTTAAGCACAGCGTCTGAATGTCTTGCCAGATAGGAATTTAAATTGCCTGTAATGGAAATTATATAAGCCGAAGATATTTTCAGGTATGGGACGAGGCGGATAAGTTCTTCTGTATTGCCACTTTTGGAAAGAAGAATAGCTACATCGCCTTTTTGCACAGCACCAATATCACCGTGCAAAGCTTCGACCGGATGAAGAAACATTGCCGAAACACCAAAGCTGGAAAAAGTAGCAGCAATTTTTTTTGCTATGATGCCGCTTTTGCCTACACCCGAACAAACGATTTTGTTTGCTCGGGAAATATAATCAACGGCGCGAACAAAATTATCATCAAGATTTCGGGAAACGTTTTGCAATTCCGTTATTTCGCTGGCGAACACTTCACGAGCAATGGCAAGAACATCCAAATTATCCATTTAGATTAATCCTTTCTTGTGTTTTTCGGTAAGTTTTTCAATCATATCTTTTGTCATAGAATAAATATCGTAGCTTGGTTGCCAACCCCATTCGCGACGAGCGCAGCTGTCGTCGATTGAGTGAGGCCAGGAATCAGCGATTGCTTGACGGAAGTCAGGCTTGTAAGTAATTTCGAAATCAGGGATAAACTTGCGGATTTCGTCGGCAAGCTGACCAGGAGTGAAGCTAAAAGCAGCGACGTTAAAATCGCTATGGTGAACTAATTTATCGGGGTCAGCTTCGGCAAGATTAATAGTTGCTTTGATGCAATCAGGCATATACATCATCGGGAGCATTGTATCTTCTTTCAAGAAGCAAGTGTATTTTTTATTTTTGACAGCTTCGTAGAAAATTTCGACAGCGTAGTCTGTGGTACCGCCACCGGGCAAAGTTTCGTGAGAAATAATACCGGGATAGCGAAGCCCACGGCAATCGAGCCCATAGCGGTAAAAATAGTAATCGCAAAGACGCTCGCCGGCAACTTTTGTAACGCCATACATCGAAGTTGGACGTAGAACACTATCTTGTGGGACGTTTTCTTTTGGGATGCCGCGTCCCCAAACAGCCATCGAGCTTGGAACAATTATGCGAGCAAGTTCAAATTTAACGCCAAGGTCAAGCACATTCATAGTGCCGTTCATATTAACGTTCCAGCAAAGTTGTGGGTCCTTCTCGCCTACACCCGAAAGGATAGCTGCCATATGAAAAATAGTGTCAATATCGTATTTGATGATAGCTTGACGTATATTGTCGGCTTTTGTAACATCGACGACTTCGTATGGACCGCTATCGGCAATATGTTTGGGCGGATTTGGGCGTATGTCTGATGCGATGACGTTAGCATTGCCATAACGGCGGCGAAGTTCCATCACCAGTTCGCTACCGATTTGTCCCAAAGCCCCAGTAACCAAGATTTTCTTAATTTCTTTTTTCATAACTAATCAATAATAAAGTAAATAAAAATAACTTGCAAATTTCGTAAAAAAAGCAAAAAAAGCGAAGAGATATTTTAGGGATATTCGTTCAATTTCTCTGCAACTTTTCTCATCATCACTGCCATTTCTACATTATGGACGCGGATGATTTCTATCTGCTTTTGCCAGAGCAAGGCGTGTATTAGCATAGTTGCGAAATCTCTTTCCTTTGGTTCGGGGATTTGCAGGAATTCTCCAATAAAGCGTTTTCGTGAAATGCCGAGCAATAGCGGCACACCAAGGCGACGGAAATAATCAATATTGCGAAGCAACTCCCAATTCTGCTCGAATGTTTTGCCGAAGCCTATTCCTACATCTGCGTAAATTTGCTCGACGCCTTGACTTCGTGCAAAAGCAATTTGCCGAGAGAGAAAAGTGTAAATATCGTCGAGCAAATTATCGTAGTGTATGCTTTGTTGCATAATTTTCGGTGGTGCAGGCAAATGCATAATGCACAATGCCTTATTGTGTTTGGAGGCAAGTTCAGCAAGACGGGGTTCGAAGGTGAGCCCACTTATATCGTTAATCATATCAGCACCGTTTGCGATTGCTTGCTCGGCAACCTCGTATTTTGTTGTATCAATAGAAATATATAAATGCGGGAAGCGTTCTTTTATCGCCTGAATTAGCGGAATAGTTCGCTTAATTTCTATTTCAGTGGGAACCGGTTCGGAGCCGGGGCGGGTGCTTTCGCCACCAATATCAAGAATATCAACACCGAACCCAAGCCAAAGTCCGACTTTTTCCAATACAACGGACAGATTTTCGTTATCTCCACCATCGGAAAAACTATCGGGAGTTGCGTTTATTATTCCCATTATTTTCATATTTCAAGTAATATTATGAAACATTACGTTTTAGATACATTCAATGTAATCAATAAATTCAAATTGAGCAAATCTCACAAAAAAGATGCTCAAACTGCTGTTTCTTCGCTGATTGAACTTATAAAAGACTATCAATGCAAGTATTCCTCTTATCAATTTACATTGGTTTGCGATGGTCGAGTTCAGGAACCTATCAATCTTGTGGGAAAAATCAAACTTGTCAATTCAGGTAACGAGAGTGCAGACACAATTATAAAGCAAATAATTGATAAGGCGGCTGTTCGGACTAATCTTGTTGTTGTAAGCTCAGACCTTGAAGTGTATTCCTATGCAAAGGCAAACCTGTGTTCGGTGCTGACAGCAGAAAATTTTCTTAAATTAATAGAGCAAGCACCTCAGAAGAATATAAAATCGCGCCAACACATCAAAGAAAAACCTTACGCACCAAGCAAACGCGAAATCGAAGAATATAAAAAACTATTTGGAGTTGAAGATGAGTAATTTTACTTATGGAGTGGTTGGATTAGGAAAGGTTGGTTATGCAGTATGCAGGAAACTTGTTTCGAATGGGCAATTAAAATGGGTTGTTACGAGCAAACCGCCAAATGAAATTGAATTTTCGGGAAGCGTTCGGATATATTCAGCAATTCAACAGGTAAAAGAGACTGTTTCGGTTATTGCAATTGCAACAAGCGACGGTGCGTTCGAAAAAATCGCACGGGACGTTTGCGAAGCGTCTCGCAAGAAAAAAATATGTTACGCAGCATTTCATTTCAGTGGTGCAACATCGCGTGAAGTGCTAAGCCCACTTACCGAATTAGGAATAAAGATATTATCGCTGCACCCGATGCAAACGTTTGGGAAGTATCGCGAGGATATTTTCGACGGGATTTTCTGGGGTTGCGATTGCACTGCGGACGATTTTTCGATTGCGGAGAGTATAATTGCAGACCTTGGGGGAATTGCCCGTCTGCTCGATGAAAAAATATTGCGAAATAAGCCACTGTATCACGCAATTGGTGTGTCGGTTGCAAATTTTTTGCAGGGAGTAGTCGAATTTGCACGTTTGCAGTGCGAAAGCATTTCGCTGCAACCATCGGAAGTGCTTTTGCCCATACTTCGCACATCATTCGAAAATGCTTATTCTGCAATAGAACAAGGAAGTGATGTTCCCATCACAGGACCGGTGGCGCGCGGAGACGCCGAACGTATAAGAGTGCACCTCGAAAGCCTGAAAAAGCACAGCGAATATGCTAATGAATACACATTATTGACGCAATTTTTAGCTTCGATTTTGCAAAAGCAAGGCAAAATTAGCAACGATGCATATCATAAAATTAATGATATAATAAGATAAATTTTGCTTGAACTTTTGTCTTGTAAAGTGGTTATTCTTGATTTTCTTGGATGCTGACATTGCATTGATTTTCAAGTTTTAGGCTAATTCCAGCTGCTAAACTCATTAAATGAGGATAACCTGGTACAAAAGAAATTGCCAAATCAATTTTATTTGAAATTGAGTATTTATATTCAAATTCGCCGCCGTACCATAAAAATAAGTGTTGCCATTTATCATTAATATCACCTACAAATACATTTGGATTAACATAACCATCCAATTCAAGCCAATTGCGTCTGAAAACAAAAGTTGGACCTATCCCACCGAATAAACTATGCCTTTCGATTTCGAAAATTTTCAACCTTATTCCTATGTGTGAGAACCCTCCTAATCTTTCGGCACAATCAGCATATAAAGCTTGAACAAATTTAACAGAGAGAAAATCTTCATAGATAAACTTCTCATAAATGAATTCACCGCCAAGATTAATAACAAGATATGCGTTTTTGTCAAGCTTATTTGGCATTAATCTGGCATTCAGCTTTTCACCTTTTGGGTGTATGCTCAAACCAAAGTACTTAATACCTATATTATCTTGTGAGAAAACTATTGAATATGGTAGAATAGAAAAAAATAAACACAAAATTATCCCAAATTTTCTCTTGAACATATTAAACATAAGCATATAGGAACTATTTTGGGAAACCTTCGAAAAATTTGTCGAACACTTTGCGCACTTTTCGAGCAGTTTCCTGACGAGAGCCGCTTGCATCAACGACAACAAATCTGTTGGGTTCCTGTCGGGCAATATAGTTATATCCTTCGATAACTTTCAGGAAAAATTCATCGCCTGCTTTTTCAATTCTATCGAACTCCGGGCGAGAAGTTCGGCGTTTAGATTCGTCGAGCGAAATTGATAGATAAATTGTAAGATTTGGTGTAAGTCCACCGGTTGCGAATAAATTCAGTTTCTGGACAAAATCGAGCGGCAATCCCCGCCCGAACGCCTGGTAAGCAGTGGTAGAATCATAAAATCTATCGCAAATCACAATTTTCCCACGCTCGAGTTCGGGTTTGATGACGGTATCGACAAGATTAGCCCGTGCAGCTTCGAACAGCATCAGTTCCGAGCGAGCCCCCACTCTGTGCCTTGAAGAAAGCAGAATATTGCGTAATTGTTCGGAAAAATCGCTTCCGCCGGGTTCGCGCATAGTTACAACGCTCAGACCCTTGCTTTCGATGTATTCTTTGAGCAACTTAATCTGGGTTGTTTTACCGCAACCATCTATTCCTTCGAATGTTATCAGCATATAATACCTACTTTTTTCCTTCTAAAATAACAACAAATTCACCTTTGAGGTTACTTTTATTTTTAATTTTTTCTTTGACTTCCTCGATAGAGCCACGAATATACTCTTCGTAAATCTTTGTGAGTTCGCGAGCAAGACAAATTTTTCTTTCAGCAGCAACCATTTCGCTTAATTCATCGAGCAATTTATGAATTCTATAAGGTGATTCATACAAAACTGCTGTAATATCTAATTCAGCAATTTTTTGGAGAAATGTTTTGCGTCCTTTTTTGTGAGGCGGGAATCCGAAAAATGCGAATTTATCGGCTGCAATTCCACTTGCAACAATTGCGGTGAGAAATGCAGATGCACCAGGCAATGAAACGATATGAATTTCTCTTGCAATTGCCTCCTGCACAACAGCCCAGCCAGGGTCTGAAATAATTGGAGTGCCTGCTTCGCTGATAAGTGCAACGCTTTTTCCATTCTGGATTTTGTCGACTAATTCGCCGGCACGTGCACGTTCGTTATGTTCGAAGTAGCTTACGAGCGTTATCGGCTCAATATTGAGCAGTTTCAGCAATTTAGAGGCAGTTCGGGTATCTTCGCAGGCAATAATATCGCACTCTTTGAGTATTCTCACAGCTCGAAAGGTAATATCTTCAAGGTTCCCAATTGGAGTAGGCACAATATACAAAGCAGGAGCAATCGAACTATCCATTTTTCCTTTCTCGCAATTTTTTGAAGAAGTCTTTAAGTAGCAATGAGCACTCTGTTTCGCACACACCGCCAAGAACATCGAGCCTGTGATTAAGTCTGACGTCGGAAGTAATATTGTAAAGGCTTGCAGCAGCACCCGCTTTGGGGTCGAACGCACCAAAAACAAGTCTTCGCAATCGAGCAAGGACAATTGCACCGCTGCACATCGGACAGGGTTCGAGCGTAACGTAGATATCGCAATCGAGCAAATGCTTGTAGCCCACCTTTTTGATAGCACGTTCTATTGCAATGATTTCAGCGTGAGCAGTGGAATTATTCCTTTTCTCCACCTGGTTGTATCCACGAGCAATAATTTTCCCGCCTTGCACAATCACAGCACCGACGGGAACATCTTCCGACGCAGAGCATTTTCTTGCTTGCTTAATTGCCTCGTTTATGTAATATTCATCAGACTTCATTGCTAAAATCGGTATCCCAGCATTACATTGAAAACACCATTGCCCAGAGCATTTTTGCCCGCAATATTAATATTATAGCCCGTATTGATGAAAACATTGTTATCGAACAAAATATTAAAACCAGCACCCAATTGCAAAGTTTCCTCGTTCAACGGACGGCGTCGCAAATTGAATTTTGGCAACTTTGAATTATCTCCCAGCGGAAGGAAATATCGCCCAAAGAACAGAAGTTGAGTGCCAGGGACAGACACGATGCCAATTTTTGAATTCAAGATAAATCTTGGTTTTAAATCTTCATCTCTCCAATTGTAGATACTGCCAAGTTCAAAATTCACATTTTCGATAGTATGTCTGAAATTAGCACCTGCAAGCAATTCAAAAGCACCGTCGCACAGGAAATCATAATCGGGGTCGTCCTGCCCACGATAGAACCCAAACGGCACATAAACGCCGCCAACAAGGGACAAAGCGGTCGCACCATCTAATATCACATATTCGCCCGTTAGTTTCAAATTCTCCACCTGGAACATATTGAAATCGGCTTTCGGTGCTTGCCTGTAATTCGAATCGTAGGTATATTTTTCATTGTAATTGGAATAAACGAATGACAAATTCGCATCAATTGTTAATTTTTTCGTCGCTCTCCATTTGAAATTTGGGATAAAGTAATATCGTGAAAGTTGAAATGTGTATTTTTTATATCCGACAATAGAATCGTTTTTGATAATTGGCACTGTGTCGGTTGCTCGGGACACAATATTTCCCTTGCTGCTGAAATAAGTGGAAGCGTTGCTCATCTGGTAATCGAAAGATAGTTCATACCTTGGCAATTCCTTTTGTTTCGGACGCTGCACTTTCAAAGGTTGCGGGAATAATTCGGTAGAAAGTAGAATTAACAAAAATCCTAAAAACAATAATTTACGCATAGCAACTCCAATTAATCTTATAAAATTAACAAAAAATAGCATAAATCAAAAGATTAATTAAACTCGAACTTCTCGATTGTATCATAATATAGTTTAGAAAAATACGTTTCTAAATTTTTAAAACACTTTTGGGAGAAAAATGGCAACACGTATCGAAAAAGACACAATGGGCGAAATCGAAGTTCCCAATGAATTCTATTATGGAGCACAATCGGCTCGTTCGTTAATCCACTTTGCAATTGGGACTGAAAAGATGCCCCGCCCAATAATTCGTGCGATGGGTATATTGAAAAAAGCAGCTGCGCTGGTGAACTCTGATTTAGGAATTCTGCCAAAAGAAAAGGCAGAACTAATCGTAAAAGCTGCCGACGAAGTTATCGAAGGGAAACTTGACGCTCATTTTCCACTTTCTATCTGGCAAACGGGTTCGGGCACACAGACCAATATGAACACAAACGAAGTGATTTCGAACCGTGCAATTGAAATTGCAGGCGGCGAGCTCGGGAGCAAAAAGCCAATTCATCCAAACGACGACGTAAATAAATCGCAAAGCTCGAACGATACTTTTCCGACTGCAATGCATATTGCCGCAGCTGAGGAAATAGTTCGCAGGCTTATTCCTGCTGTTACCAAATTGCGCGATACATTAGCGAAGAAATCCGAGGAATTTAAAGACATCATTAAAGTTGGACGAACTCACCTGCAAGACGCTGTTCCGCTTACGCTTGGACAGGAGTTTTCCGCTTATGTGCATCAATTAAACAAGGCACTTGAACGAATAGACAAGGTTCTGCCAGATTTATACGAGCTTGCTATTGGCGGGACTGCCGTCGGAACAGGGCTAAACGCTCATCCCGAATTTGCAGAACGCACAGCAAGGAAAATTTCCGAGCTAACGGGCTTGCCATTTGTTTCTGCACCAAACAAGTTCGAGGCACTTGCCGCACACGACGCACTTGTATTTGCGCACGGAGCAATGAAAACACTTGCCGCTTCGCTAATGAAAATTGCAAACGACATTCGCTGGCTTGCTTCGGGTCCTCGTTGTGGTATAGGCGAAATTAGCATACCAGAAAATGAGCCGGGTTCATCGATTATGCCGGGGAAGGTCAATCCAACTCAGTCAGAAGCAATGACAATGGTCTGCGTTCAAGTTTTCGGCAATGATACTGCAATCAATTTCGGCGGTGCTTCGGGGAATTTCGAGCTGAACGTGTTCAAGCCAGTGATAATTTACAACTTCTTGCAAAGCGTTCGATTGCTTTCGGATACCTGCCTGATGTTCGAAGAGCATTGCGCCAAAGGCATAGAGCCAATCAAAGAAAAAATCGACTACTACGTTCAAAATACGTTAATGCTTGTTACAGCACTTAATCCTTATATCGGTTACGACAATGCCGCAAAAATTGCAAAGCACGCCCACAAGAATAATCTTACTTTGAAGCAAGCAGCAATCGAACTGGGAATACTCACCGAAGAAGAATTCGATAAATATGTCCGACCCGAAAAAATGCTCGGACCAAATTTGTAACTGCTTTCGAACCTTCGGAAGGCGGGAACCTTCCGAAGGGTTTCCTATAATTACCGTGCTTATAACCTTCGGAAGGTTTAGAACCTTCCGAAGGGTTTTTATAAAAATGGTAGCACAGACATTCTTGTCTGTGCAATGCACACCACTACAAATCGCCATAACCTTCCGAAGGTTTTCTTAAATATGCAGTTTGCACTTCCCTATGTTCGCTTGACCATTGGCAAAGTTAGCATAACAAGGTTGCCTTCTTCGCCGCCGAAAGTCTCGACGCTCATCGCACCGTTCATTCTGCGAATAATAGATGATGCTTTCGCTAAATTCAGCATCACATCTTGCTTGTCCCGACTGATTACGTTAATTATATTGTTCTGGTTTTCTCTGTAAATCTTAATTAAATCAGCAACTTCGCTATTGCCAGGACCAAGAATTTGAAGTTCGACTGCACCATCGTAAGTATTTTCCTGCACTACTACATCAAAGGAAACATTATCCATATCAGTAGCGAGAGCATCATAAATTAGTACAAGCGATTTTTCCAGAAGCGACGGGCTAACCACAGCAGTTGGAGTTGCCCCCGAAGTATCAATATTGAGCGAAATGTTTTCCTTGCGGTCTTGTTTTTTATACACATCAAGTGCATTAACGAGTGCTGGTTCGATTTTTGTTGTAACGAAGCTATCGAGAGAGGATTCGCCCTGGTCCAGAGCAGCATCGACTATATCGGAAACGAAGGTGAATATTTCTTCCGAGCTTTGCTCTGCATATTGCAAGTAGGACATCATTTCTTCTTCCGTTTCGTAGAATTTGTTCGAAAGGAGTTGCAGATAACCGATTATACCGGTTAGCGAGTTGCGAAGCTGGTGGCTAAGCTTAATCATAAAGAAAGATTTAGCGTGGCTTGCTTCGAGAGCATATTGCTCGGCGATTTCGATTTGCTTGCGTTTGATTTCTGCTTCCTGTTCGGCAAGTTTTTCGAGCGTTACATCGCGACCAATTGCATAGACAAATCCATCAGATTTAGAAATAGTAAGGTTCCAGCTTACCCAGACAAGATCGCCGGAGCGGTTTTTCATCTGGAAGTCTGCTTTTTCGGTGTGTTCGTCCTGTGCGTTGTTAATTATGTTTATTAGTTGATTATAATCTTTTTCCTGCATAAACAAATCGGCAAAATTCAAAGCAAGAAATTCTGTAATCGAGTATCCGAACATACCCTGCACCGCGGGGTTGATAGTTTTCCATTTGCCCTGAAAATCGATAACGCCAATAACATCTTTCGTTGCTTCCAATATTCTTCGTTGCGAACGAGTGATACGTTCTGCAATATCTTCGGCACGGGCACGGCTGGTAAGGACCGAGATAATAAAGCCAAAAAGGAAGAAGCTCAGCAAGAACGACGCTGCAAAAGATAAATCAGGCAAATATGTTTGCAATTTCCCGCCATAATTAGGGATAGTGTAGAAGCGTCCAAGGAATTCTTTATTACCTACGCTGAGTTTCACTTCGTCGCTCAATAGCGGTGTGAAACCAGTTTCGAGCAATTTAGCATTGTCGGAAGCGAAAATTTCTTCCTGCTTGTTGTCAACAATTTGATAATACTTGAAAATCACTGATGTATCCGAAGGGAAAAAGTCGTCTTTTTCGCCTTTGAGCGCCGTTTTGAAAAAGTTCAGGACATCAATTTCCATAACAAGCGAAGCATAATAATTCAAACGGCGGCTATCGAGAGTGGATACATCTACATCTTGATTATAAATAGGCAAAATAAGGCAAAAACCCATTGTATCCTGACGCAACGGGAACACCTTTGTTGAGACCATTTTGTTTTCGTCGCGAGCAAGCTCAATGCTCGATGAAATTTCAGGAACTGTTGAGTAGTCAAACCCAATTCGATGAATGTTTTTGTTGTAATCGACGCAATGAAGCACCGGATAGTAGAATTTTCTGCTGCCGGGCGGCTTTAATTCATAATCATAATAACCCTGTGAGCGAGCAGAAAAAAGGAAATTGCCGATGTTATTTCCCTCAACAAACGGCACATAAGAAAGGCTCAAAATCGAGGAATAAGTTTTTGCGGGAACAGTCCCGTAAAGCTCGAAATAGTCGCGAACAACTTCAACATTTTGATAATATAGACCGTGAATAGATTGCAAAACTTGCCTTTGACGGTCTAAATAGTTTTCTATGCGGGTTGCAATAGAACCGACAGCTTTGTCGAATTCTTGGCGGCGAGTGCTTTCTACATTTTGCTTAACAAAATCGCGAATGGCAAAGCTGGCTGCCACAAGAACAATCAAAATAAGGTAAGCAATATAAGTTCGCCGAAAATCGAAGAGAATAGATTTTCGCTTTTGACCCGCTTGCTTGACGACTATATCAAAAGATGTATCATTTGCCATATTTCAATACTTTTATTTTTGGTTAATAATATTTTCAACATCAGAAACAAATGTAGTCGTATTGATTGGTTTGGGAATATAACCTGTAAAGCCAATATTTACGAACTTTTGCCTATCCTGAGTAGTGGCAAATCCCGTAATAGCAATAATTGGAGTAGCGGCGTGAATATCAATTTGCCGCACCTGGTAGTATAGGTCGGTGCCATTCATATCAGGCAACAGGATATCCATAATAATTGCTCTTGCGGGATTAGTCGATAACCACTCAATTGCAGGTTTGCCTTCTTCGAAATCAACTGTTTCGTAGCCAGCACGTTTCAATAAAGTACAATAAAGTTTTCGGATTGGAGTATTATCCTCGATTACACAAATCAATTTTTCTGCATTCATAAAAATTATCTCCAATTAATTTATCTTGGAACAACGATTATTTCGACACGCCTATTCTTTCGTTGATTAGCAGGAGTATCGTTTGGAGCAACAGGAATAAGAGCGCCTCGGCTTGTTGCAAGAACGCGATTTGCAGGTATTCCTTTTTGATTAACTAAATAATTACGCACATTATTTGCGCGGGTAGCAGCGCGTTGGGTGTTCTGTTGCAATGTTCCCTGGTTGTCGGAATGCCCTGTGATACGGATTTCAAAGTTGGGATTGGCACGCAAAAAATCAGCGAGCAAGTCCAGATATTCAATAATCTGCGGGCTAAGGTTTGTTGTTTCGGGTCTATCAAAGTTGAAGACAACCATCTGGTTAGGGATAATTCTACGGCGAACCTGTCCAGGGACTTCACGCTGGCGAAGTTCTTCCTGGAAAATTGGGGTTGTAACTTCGGCAATTTCCTCAACAATTTCAGGCAGTTCTACCATTGCAAGCCACGCTGCAACAAGCGGTTCGGGCGAACGAAAGCCCGTAAATTCAACGCCGCTTACAGAAACCTGAGCCAAAAATTGCGGTGGCTCGACGTAAGTTTCATCAAACCGCAAGGTGTCGAATTCGCGGTAATCCTTGCCAAATTTAATTGCAAAGCCGACTTTCAATCCAAGAGTTTTCCACGAGGAATTCAGCTGCGAAAGTGCTTTTGTCCCGCCATTTATTGCAATGTATGGGTTACCAATAAATCGCGATTTCCCTGCATAATCAGCAAGCAAAAATTCATAGCCAATTCCCAGATTAAATTCCATACGAACGTTCGGTTTTATTCCCGGCACACGGACAAATTCGTCTATAAAACCGGAATTTATATAGCGCCTTGCTTGCTTGGCAGTTGCTCTAAGGTTAAGTCCAACATCAAGCCCACCATAGTAATAAAGCCCGCTAACGTCTGAAAAATACTTTACCTGTGGCGAAATGATTATGTAATCAAGCACCGATTTATATTCAAATCTTGTCTTTAAGCTGTCGTCCATTTGATTGGTTCGTGTGGAAAAGGCTTTGCGGTCGAGCAGCGACACTCCGAGCGAGTATGCTAATCGTTCATTACGCGGCTTGTATTCTGCCATTGCACCGAAATAGAACCCGCCACCAAAAGTTGAATTAAAACTGATTTTCGGATTATAAAGAGTGTCTTTGATAAGTGGGTTTATTTTGCTGTATAAATCTCCGAAAAACAAATTAATGTTGGGTCCGCCGAATACTCCAAACCACCAATCGCCGTAATAGCGTTCCACTTTCAAGGTATCCAGCGATGGCAATGTGTAGAATTCTCGCAAATAGCCATCGGGAATTTGTGCATTTAATAATGGAACCGAAAATAGTGTTATCAGCAAATATTGTATCTTTTTTCTTATCATTAATTTACTGCGATAAATCTTGTATTTAAAATATACCCACTTTCAGAAATTAAATTAACAAAATATATGCCATCGGGCAAATTCATTTTAGAAGAAATTTGATTAAAACCGTTTGTTAAGTAAATAGTTTCGGTTGCTTTCACCTGCCTGCCTGCTGCATCGAAAATTCGCAAATGATACATTCCCTGCTCTACTAAAAACAAATTTAGAGCAAGAATATTGTTTGAAAATTTAGCATTAATTTCAGGTTTTTCGTCAATAATAATTGACTTGCCGTTTTCCCAGACGCAATTTGAAGAAACTTCCACATTGGAACTTTCGCTGAAATAATAGTAGAAATCGGGGATTTTCGAAATAATTGTATCAATTACGACAAAGGATTTACCTATTTGCGAACCAAGAGCAAGAAAATTCAATTTTTCGGAAACTCCACCAGCTACTTCGCCACTCATATTGTGCTGAATTTTGCCCGGGACGCGTTCATTATCCCAATAGAGTAAGTTGTGTGGGTAATTTGCGTGAAGTTCGAAGAAGTACCTATCGAAGGGCATTCTATTCGGTTGATAATTATGTTTCATTTTGAGTTCGACAACTTTCTTTTCGCCGAATTTTGCTTGAATATCTTGCAAGCGGGCAGAAAATTTATAACCACAGTTGAGCTCGATGGTGTCCTGGCGGGCAGTTATTTCAGGCAATTGGAACACAACAAACGAGCCATCACGAGCCGAAGCGGCAAGATATTTCCCATTGCTTGAAATGGTGGAATAAATCAGCTGCGAATTGTATTTATGCTGGTAGAAAAGCGAACCTGTGAACAAATCCACAAAATTCAAGTTGCTATCCAGCGAAGCCGAAACAAAATACTTCCCGTGCTTTGGGGCAACGACTGAACGAACGTGCGACGAGTGCAATTCAACTTGACGCGACAAAGATAAATCCGAGAGCTGCCACACACGCACTTTTCCGTCCGCCGAAGCAGTCAGAGCATACGGAATTGAACCCGCGAAAGAAACATCGAAGACAACTGTATTTTGAGTGCCCGAACCGTGCCAGCCAAACCTGCGAATATCGCCCGTAAGTGTATTGATTAGATAGAGCGAACCGTTGTATGCACCACAGAGCAGGCTATCGCCCGTGTGAGAAAAAGCGATGCTGTAAATTTCGGTCCCGTCTGCGGGTAAATCAACGCGGAATGTCCTGACTGTGTCGAACTTTTGGTAATCGAAAACGCAAACAAATCCGCTATCAGCACCGAAAGCAATGATTTTTTTTGTCGGATGGTGGGCAATTCTTCGCACATTACCCGAGAATAGCCCCGCGGCTATGTCTTTCTTTTTAATGCGAGCGGCATCGAACATATAAATTCCACTGACTGTGCCGACAAAAAGCGTGTCTGCCGTTTGCGATGGCAGAACGAAACGAATTTGCCCGAATTGTTGCAAATTTATCGTTTTGATAAGTCGGCGATTTGCAATATCCCAATAATTCACTTCATTTGCGTTGGCGGTAACAAGTGCAAAATCCTGTGCAGCAAAAATAACTGAGCGAACCTCGGACGGATGAGCGTTTTCTTTATGCCACAGCACCTCTGGTGCAGAATAATTTTCGAAGTTTGCAACAATTTGTAAATTTCTTGTTTTAACATAAGGAACTGCGAAAGAAAATTCTGCATCAGTCAGCGGAATTCTTCCGAAAAAGTAATACTGCAAACTATCAAAACCGAAAATGTCTGCAAATTTGAATTGATTTGGCTGAAAGATGAGATGAACTGTATCATCGACAAAGTGAACGAAGCGAGGATTAGCAACAGAAAAACTTTGAGTATGCAAGATACTTAAAGGTATCAGCAAAAGACAATATATAGCAAGGATTAATCGCATTATGATTACTTACTGCGAACATACAGGACTTTGACGATTGCACGAGAAAGTTCAACGCCCGGATCGTTAATCGGGTAAGCGATAAATACAATGTCGTAGCTGCCCTGCGAGGTGATTTCCGACGCTTTGAAGTATGTTTCGTGCCAGCCACGTGGGGTAATTCGTGCTTCAAGAAGTTCGTTTGTGGCGTTGTCGCGCAAGGTGGCAATTTGCTTACCGGCACGGTCGTAAACGTAGCAGGATAGCCGAACATCATCGCGAACAAAGTAGCGAACTTTGGTTTCCGAAACAAATGGGTTTGGGTCTGCCTGGACAAATTCTATAACAGCGTTTGGAACGGGAACAAGTCGAGTTGCAAGCTTGATTATTCTATCGTTTTCGTCCTGGTAATAAAGTCGGTAAATGTATTCGACACCGCGAAATTCGATATCATCTGTAATTATGCCGTATTCTTTTCCCGTTGGTGAAGTGTAGAGACCAGTGAGCATATTGGTAAATTTCGGGTCGTTCCAATCGGCAACAGTAACAGTGAAAGCTGCGTCGGGGATATCTTCCAAATTCATATCAGAGGAAGGAACACGCACTGCTCGCTTGATGATGAACCCTTTTGTTTTGTATTCCGAATGAGTTTTGAACCAGAGTTCCACTTTCAGGTTTCCAATGTAGCGAGCGAAGAAGTAATCGAGAGATGTTGCAGGTGGCTTGGTGGGGTCGTCTTTGTATGAAACAAGGGTTATCGATAGGTCTCCCATTTCGATATTATCATCAGATTGGACGTCCAAAATTTCGATGGGGACGGGGTCGCCCTCGACGTATTTAAAAGCAACAGCCTGGTAATAATTTGTAGGGCGTTTCCAGTAGATATTTTCTTCTATTGGGGAACCATCGCGAGTAGAAAGACGAAAACGCCCAATTTTGACACTCATATCGGGCGGAATTAATAGTGCATCATTAAGAGTTTCGGGACCCAGAACAATAATTTGAATTCTATCTTTCAGAGTGCCGGTGTAAATTCTGTATGGACGTCCGCCGGGAAGCACAAGCGGCAATTCACTTGTTTGAGGAATCAAGTCAAGAGATAATTTGGTGTAGTCGAAATCGGGCATATTTGCAAATTCGAATTGAAAAGTAGAATTGGCATAATATCGCCATAAGTCGCTTGTTCGCTGGATATAGACATCAAATTCAAGTGTGCTTGGCGAAGTTTTGTAAGCATTTCTAACAGCTGCAACAGCCAGAGTGTCGTCTATCAACACCTGCGATTTGAGTGGGATAAGCGATAATATAAAAACGCTTAATAATATAGATATTATGTATTTCATTAGGGAACTGCCGAAACTCTGTTTCTATTGTTGAAGCTAATATTAAAATCGCGTGTGGTAATTATTCCATCCATATTCAAATCGCCGACGAGGTATCCATTAAATAAGTCATAGCGCCAGATACTTGCATCAGGAATAATTGAGTAGTAATCTCTGTCGTCAATTCGTCCGTTTTCGAAAATACTGCCGTTCATTTCGCCTGCTATTAAAGCATAGACGAAGCTGCCATCGAGCTTTTTATCCACACGTTTCAGCGAGGAAACACCGCCCATAACTAAATCGGGTGAGGTAAAATCCAAACTGCGAGTAGCCCCAGGAATAACCGTAACTTGTTCTTTGGTAATTACTGCTAAATGGTTTCGGTGGCGAATTGCAACATAATAGTCGCCGCTATCCAAACGGTTAGTCTGACTATAATTTGCAACAGCAATTACGTCATTTCCATAAATATCAACCAAACGTCCGTCGCGTTTGACAAGGTAGGTGCGGAAAATGCCCGGTTGGGAGAAGCTTTTGCGGAATTCTACAACAACCCAATCGACAACTGAATCAGGAAGCTGAGTAGTAAAGTAGAAATGACGCATTGGGTCTAAGTTATATGGGTAAATATCAGGTGGTGGCACCGGCAGATAGCCCCTCTGGCGAAGGTCGTCCGCCATAGAGCCAAAACGATAAGCACCTTCAAGAAATACTTTGCCCGCAATCTGGAATAGAGAAGCGGCAGAACTACCAATAGCGAAATAACCTAAATTGCTAATGTTTGTTGCGAAGCTATAAGCCCAGCCGCGAGCAGTGTCCCACTGCGGTTCGGCAGAAGTTTCCAGATCAACCCACGAATTTGCAAACCAATTTTGCAATTTCAAAAGTTCAAACTGCAAATTGTTTTGTTCATCAAGAGTATCACCCGGCAAGCGGCGCCAGCCGTATCCAAAAAGCATATTGGTGCCGACATCAACAAATTCGCCGACGGAATTTTTTCCGCGAATTTCGAATAAACGGCGAACTTTTGTATTGCCGAGCGGTTGAAGTGGGAAAGTAGCAGGACGCACCGTTGCAATCAACTCAGTTATACCATTTGCCGAAGCTTCGTTCGGGAAAATAGCATAAGTGAATGGATTGTGCAGTAGCATTCGTTCGCCACCAGTGCGAATGCGGGTAAGCCGCAGAGTTCCGCTTATTTCAGAATTTGGGTTATTTTCGTTGAAGACAGGATTATTTGTTGATGCAATTGTTAAAGTATCAGCAAGCAGAATTCTACCACCAACATAAAGGCTATCATTTACAGTTACATTTTTATCGATAATCAAGTCGCCCGAATTTGCTTGAATTAGTTTTTGCAGTGAGTTGGGGTTTGATGGGAGCTCACCGCTGGATACAATAGAACCACTGCCCGAATAGCGAACATCCACGCGTCCCTCGAAAACGGGTTCGACCGACAGGCTGCTTCCGGTGAAATGTTCGATTTCGGTAGAGTCTGCCATTGCGAAATTCTCTGTTTCAGTGTTGTTTAGAGTGCCACGAGAAAGAGTAAGTTTCTCAGTAATCTGAAATCCACCGCTTACGATATTCACACCGAAAGGATTGTCGATATTGAGACGTGAGAACTGACCATTAGCCAGAATGTTCTGCGGGGCTGCGTCATTGCTCAAACGCAAGTCGCGGGGACCATCGAAGCGGGCGTTGCGGTTGACCACTGTGGAGCGAGCTATGACGTCTTCGGGTTGCAATCCAATCCAGCGTGTTGTAAAATCAGCGCCATCGGCAATAATGAGAGAATCGAGAACTACAAGATTGCGAACGCGGTTGTTCTGGTCTTTGTAGTCGGCAATGATTTTTTTTGCGTCGTTCTTAATTACAAGTTGATTATAAACAATATTTGGAACAACTTGCTGCGAGCCTTCTCGTTGCTGCAAGAATTCAATGCGTCCGCCAAGTGTATCGGGTAAAGCATTAACCTGTCCATTTTTGACTTTAATTGTACCTTTGTTGTTAATTTTACCGCCGGAATTATCCAATACATATTGAGCAGCCAGCTGGCTGGAAATCAATATTATTGCAGCAATATGTATTAGTATTCTTTTCATTTTCTTTTAGTTTATAAAAGCCCGGTTTCTCGATGATTTGAGTGTTTTTTCGATACGCCGGGCTTTTACGAACAATTAATTAACAATAATTATTGATTAATTTCAATAATACCTTCGTTGTTGATAGTACCGTTGTTCTGAATTGCGTTAGTTTCAAGCACTGCGGGGTTCGGTCCATAAGGAGTAATCCAAACACCATTGAAACCAGGATTAGTAAGGAACGTGGATTTATCAGCAATACCTGTTCCGAATGCGGGTTGCATAGTGTTTGTGTTCAAGTTCTGGAAAGTAACGCCAAGAGTTGATTTTGTCTTGAATACATAAGTAGCGCCGTTGTCTTCGTTGCCAAGGATAAATGCAGCGTTCGGCAAGTTAGCAATAACAA
>JAKIZO010000026.1:31036-31341 GCA_022707965.1 Bacteroidota bacterium | reverse complement strand
GTTTCTTTCAGACGAGCAAGGTCTGAACCGATATTATCAGTGTTGAAAGCAATATGGTGAATACCTTCGCCTTTTTTCTCAATGAATTTAGCAATAGGTGAATCTTCTCTTGTTGGTTGGGTAAGTTCGATTAACACATCGCCAACTTTGAATGAAGCAATAGAAACGCCTTGTTCTTCGACAACTTCACGATGAACATCATCAAATTGAAAGATCTTTTTGAAAAGCTCTATACTTGCTTCCAAATCTTTTACTGCAATACCGATATGATTAATTGACGTAAGCATTTTATTTTCCAGAAAAAA
>JAKIZO010000026.1:0-31026 GCA_022707965.1 Bacteroidota bacterium | reverse complement strand
GGTAATCTTTGAAAGAATTAAATTCGCCGCCCCACCGCCAGCCTAATTCCTTGAATTTTTTGACGATTGAGCAATCAGAGATAAAGGTGCCCTTTTTCTTTGGGTTGTATTTAGCACCCTTGGGAGAAATTCGTCCGTCGCTATAAATTACAGGGTTATTGACAGGATTAATATCGACTGCAAGCCCATAAGAATGAAGCGAAAGACGATTTGTTCCTGCAATTGTTCGATAATTAAATGAGGAGGTATTGTTGTTTGCCATTGAAGCAGAATCTGACCAATTATATTTCACAATTGGAATACATTTATCGACGGGGAAGCGTTCGTTGCGAATTAGTTCGAAAATTTCTTCAATATCTTTTTGAACAGATTGATTTACTACGAGTTGCCCACGGTGAAGTTTCCCATCGAAAGAGTAGTAGACAACGTTAAGCAAAACAAGGCTATCGGTGATTTCTTTCGGAGCGCTGGTTCCTTTGATTGCTTGTTCGAAAGTTAGGTCGCTATCGATAATTAAATCTGTTAGGGACAATTGAAGAAAAGCAATGAGCAGAAATATTATTTTTGAAACACAATTCATAATAAATATTCGTCTTTATTATGTTTATAATGGGTTAAAATAATTAATGATACTGATTTATGAAAGGAAAATTTGTATTACACTCACAATATAAACCCGCAGGTGACCAACCAAAAGCGATACGTGAACTTGTCGAAGGACTTAACCGTGGCGATAAGCATCAGACTTTACTTGGAGTTACAGGCAGCGGAAAAACTTTTACAATTAGCAACGTGATTGAACAAGTGCAGCGTCCCACTTTGGTGATTTCGCCGAATAAGACGCTGGCAGCGCAGCTTTACAGCGAATTCAAGGCATTTTTCCCGGAAAATGCAGTAGAATACTTTATTTCATATTATGATTATTATCAACCCGAAGCATATATACCTCGAACTGATACATATATTGAGAAAGATTTCTCGATAAATGATGAAATTGACCGATTGCGACTGAAAGCAACAAGCGCATTGATTGAGGAACGTCGCGATGTGATTATAGTTGCAAGCGTCAGTTGCATTTATAGTATTGGCAAGAAAGAAGACTTTATGGAATTAATTCTGCCGTTGAATGTTGGAATGAATATTTCACGTAAGCAACTTATTTATAAACTGGCGGATTTGCATTACACGCGGAATGATGTTGATTTTCAGCGTGGAAGTTTTCGAGTTCGTGGCGATTATATTGACGTTATACCTGCATACGAGAACAAGATTGGCGTTAGAATTGAACTTTTTGGTGATGAAATCGAAAGCATTAGCTACATTGATGCATTTTCGGGGAAATCAATATCAAAACTTGACTATATCGTTATATATCCCTCGAAATTGTTCGTTACGTCTGAAAACAAGTTAATTCTGGCAATGAATAGAATAAAAGATGAACTTCACGAGCGACTTAAAGAACTGCGAGAAGAAGGGAAATTGGTCGAAGCACAAAGATTGGAGCAACGCACTTTGTTTGATTTGGAAATGATGCGAGAAGTTGGTTATTGCTCGGGAATAGAGAATTATTCGATGCATCTATCGGGACGCGATTTTGGGGAGCGACCACATTGTATATTCGACTATTTTCCGGAAGATTATTTGTTGGTTATAGATGAAAGCCATATCACAATACCACAAATTCGAGGTATGTATAATGGTGATAGGGCAAGAAAGACAACGCTTGTTGAGCACGGTTTTCGACTGCCATCAGCACTTGAAAACAGACCGCTTAAATTTGATGAATTCGAAAGTTTAATAAATCAGGTGATTTTTGTGAGTGCTACCCCGGGCGATTACGAACTGGAAAAATGCGGAGGAGTTGTTGTGGAACAAGTTATTCGTCCGACGGGGCTGCTTGACCCACGAATTGAAGTTCGTCCAACAAAAAATCAAATAGACGATTTGACCGGGGAAATCAGAAAACGTGTTGCGAATGGCAATAGAGTGCTTGTAACAACGCTCACGAAGCGAATGGCAGAAGATTTAGCTGAATTTCTGAATAATATTGATATAAAAGTAGATTATATTCATTCTGATATTGATGCGTTGAACCGAGTAGATATTATTCGTCGCCTTCGATTGGGAGAAACAGACGTATTAATTGGGGTCAATTTGTTACGAGAAGGGCTGGATTTGCCGGAGGTGTCGCTTGTTGCGGTGCTGGATGCAGATAAAGAAGGTTTTTTGAGAAGCGAGCGTTCACTTTTGCAGGTGGCAGGACGCACAGCAAGAAATGTCGATGGATTGGTAATATTATATGCAGATAAGATAACAAACTCAATGCAAAAAGTAATTAATGAGACAAACCGTCGTCGGAAATTGCAGGAAGAATACAATAAAAAGCATAATATTATTCCCAAAACGGTATATAAGAGCAAAGATGAGATATTGTCCTCGACTTCTGTTGCTGATATATCGCAATCACGCAACAAGCAGAAGCAGGAAGCAATGTTGAAATCACAGCTGAAAGCAATAGACCCAATATTAGAGATGCTCAATCATAGCAACAGGCAGAAGATTATCGCGCAGCTTACCGAACAAATGAAAATAGCAGCAAGCGAGTTGAATTTCGAGCTTGCAGCTCGTTTGCGGGACGAAATAGAATTATTGAAGAAAGAAGAAGCGAAGGTGTAAAGAAAAAAAATAAACTAATTTTTGCAGTTTTTCCATCATCTTGTTTTTTTATGAAGCCAAAGATATGAAATATCTAAAATGTGATTATGTCAGAATTGAATAAACTTAAATAAGAAGTCAGACATTCAAATTTTAAATATTTCCCTTGCGGTTCAATTTTTTTTCTCATTTTTTAATCTTAATTTTGCTCTTTTATACATATTTGAAAATTGATAATGAAAGGAAGCAAAACAAAAAATAATGTCAAATACATTGAAATAAAAAATGCGCGCACACATAACTTAAAGAACGTATCTGCTGCAATACCAAGAAATAAGCTTACGGTAATAACTGGTGTTAGCGGTTCGGGCAAATCCTCGCTTGCTTTCGACACTCTATATGCCGAAGGTCAAAGACGATTTGTTGAATCGCTTTCTGCTTATGCACGACAGTTTCTGGAAAGAATTAGCAAACCAGATGTTGATAGTATCTCGGGGCTACCACCTGCAATTGCAATAGGTCAGAACCCGCCGGCGCGCAATCCACGTTCCACTGTTGGCACAACGACCGAGATTTATGATTATATCCGTTTGCTTTACGCAAGAATTGGCGTTTCAATTTGTCACGGATGTGGCAAAACAATTAGCAAAGATTCGCCACAATCGATAGTTGATAGTATCTTTGAAATGGATGAAGGCTCGCGAATTTACATTTTGTTCGCGCCGAATAATTTGCTCAAAGTTGATGAAGAATTAGAAAAAGCAAAGAAGTTAGGTTTCAACCGTGTAATTGACATTAATACTTCTGAAATGATTGATATTCACGAGCAAGAACCCAAGTGGGAAAGGTTTTCGAACAATTTATATTTTGTAGTAGATAGACTTGTGCTGAGAAAAGATGAAGAGACGCGCTCTCGACTTATTGATTCAGTCGAAACTGCATTCAACACGGGACAAGGTCGATGTGCTGTGCTAAACGACACGACTAAAAGTTTACGAAAATTCAGCAATATTTATGAATGTGCAGATTGTGGCTTTGTTTATGAAGAGCCCGAACCAAGGCTATTTTCGTTCAATAATCCGAAAGGGGCGTGTCCGCATTGTCAGGGCTTTGGTCGGACAATGGGGATAGACGAAGACTTAGTTGTTCCAAATAAAAGTTTGTCAATCGGGAAAGATGCAATTTATCCGCTAAAATCACCATCATTTATTAAATTTCGGCAGGAACTATTTGACGCCTGTAGAAGAAATGAGATTGATTTAAGCAAACCGTACAATGAACTGACTGAGAAGGAATTGAAAGTTATATGGGATGGTGATGCGCTTTACGGAGGTGTAAATGGATTTTTTAAGATGCTTGAAGAGAACAATTATAAAGTACAATACAGAATAATATTGAGCAAATACCGTGGATTTACTCGATGCAAGCACTGTGGCGGTGCGCGTCTGCGGTCTTCTGCACGTCAGGTGTTTGTCGGAGGCAAAAATATCCCTGAAATAATTCAGCTTCCGCTCGAAAAATTGCTTGATTTCTTCCAGAAATTAGAACTCACTGATTACCAGAAGCAAGTATCGGAACAAATACTTCAAGAAATTGTGAAAAGATTGCAGTTGTTAGTTGATATTGGGCTCGGTTATTTGACTTTATCGAGACTGACGCATACTCTTTCCGGAGGTGAAAGCCAGCGAATTAATTTGGCAACGGCGCTTGGTTCGGCACTTGTTGGGACGCTATATGTGCTTGATGAACCAAGCCAGGGCTTGCATCCTCGCGATACAGATAGATTAGTGAATATATTATTTAAATTACGCAATATTGGCAACACAATAGTTGTAGTCGAGCACGACCCGGATATTATTCGAAAAGCAGATTACATAATTGATATTGGACCGAGAGCGGGAAGTTTTGGCGGAGAAATTGTTTTCAACGGAACTTACGACAAAATGATGGAAAGCGAGAATTCTCTAACAGCATTATACTTATCAGGAAAGGTGAAAATACCATTGCCGCAGCAAAGACGCAAAATAAGCAACGGAGGAATTACTTTTTTCAATGTTAAGCACAATAACCTTGATATTGAAAAAATTACTTTTCCGCTAAATGCTTATGTGGTTGTAACGGGAGTGAGTGGTTCGGGTAAATCGTCGCTTGTTTATAATGTTTTATATGCAGGGCTGAAAAAACAAAGCGGATTGCCATCGAGTGAAGTTGGACAATTTTCCAAAGTTGCGGGAAGCGAAAAAATCAAATTCGTAGAGATGGTAGACCAATCAAATATAGGTATTTCAACACGTTCGACACCTGCAACTTATACCAAAGTGTTCGACACAATAAGGGAAGTTTTTGCACAGACGCAAGCAGCTCGGCAGCTCGGGCTTCGACCGGGCTACTTCTCGTTCAACGTTCCAGGGGGACGTTGCGACGTATGCGAGGGCGAAGGGTATGTGACGGTAGATATGCAATTTCTACCGGATGTTCGACTTGTGTGCGAAGCTTGTGGTGGCACTCGTTACAAAAAAGAAGCACGCAACATTTACTATAATGGTAAAAATATAGTAGATGTGCTGAATATGACAGTAGATGAAGCAGCTGTTTTTTTCTACGACCATCCTAAAATTGTAAACAAATTAGGTATTTTGCAAAAGGTTGGGCTTGGCTACTTGAAATTGGGTCAGTCAAGTTCAATGCTTTCGGGTGGAGAAAGTCAGAGAATAAAGCTCGCAACACATTTGGATTCGTCAGTAGAGGGGCACACATTGTTTATTTTCGATGAGCCAACAACTGGATTGCACTTGGATGATATATCAAAATTGCTAACAGCAATGCAGGAATTAGTTGAGCAAGGACACTCGGTTGTAGTCATTGAGCACAATTTGCATATTATCGCAGCAGCGGACTGGATAATAGATTTGGGTCCGGAGGCAGGAGAATTGGGTGGCAGAATTGTTGCCGAAGGTCCGCCCGAAAGAATAGCCAAAGCGAAAAATTCGCACACGGGCGAATATCTTCGCAAATTTTTTGAAAATGAATATGGTTTGTCCCTTTAAAATTGCTTTATCTCGAAATCGTCGAACTCGAAACCGGGGGAATTTGTGCAGCCGACAAGAGTGAATGAATTTTCGGCGATAGGTCGGGCGACCATCCAGGTCATTCGAGGAATAAGCAATTGTGGCACTTCATTGTTTAAAAGATTATTCCCAAGAACGGCTTCTTTTACATCATTTTCGTCCTGATAAAAGCGAATAAGCAAAGGCGAACCTAAATAGAAATGCCATATTTCGTCGCTTTTAAGTCTGTGGACAAGATGATTTTCGTTGCTTTGGAGAAGAAAATATATTGCTGTCGAGAAAACTCTATCGCCGGAGTATCTTTCCGGTAGAGCAGACTTTGATATTTTTTCGTCGGAACGATAAGTTTCACGGAAGTAGCCACCTTCGGGATGAGGCACTAAATTTAGTCTTCTGATTACATCTTCGGCTGTCATTTGTCACCCATTTTTGATTTTGGACAAAATGAAATAAATATTACAAAAGTAATAAAATATTGAATACGATGCTTTTTGATTGAATAATTATTTGAAAATACATCAGTAATTTATCGAAATATCATTTACCAAAAAGAGAGGGATATTAGAGAAAATTAAATTTAATTGTTGTAGAAGGAATTGCCGTGCTCAGAAACGATTTTTGTAAAAACCTTCGGAAGGTTTCGACCCTTCCGAAGGTTCATAGTAGATGATTTTGAAATAGATTGTCAAAATGCTTTATGCAAAAAATTCTGATTTGCAATTAGTCGTTGCATTTTTTATCTTTTGAGCCAGTACAATTTTTGCTGCAACCAGATTTAGTGGATTTAACATCTGTTTTGGTAGATTTTAATTCAGTCGGGTTGCCGACAGTGTAGCCCAATTTAGCAATGGAGTTTTTAATGTTATCTTCGTTAGTTTTATCAGCATCATAAGATACGCTTACAGTTTTAGTTGCTAAATCAGTATTGTATTTAACAACGCCTTTTTCGGCTTTCAAAGTTTTTTCGATTTTTTCTTTGCATCCTTCGCAAGTCATATTTACAGAAAATTTCGCATCTTTGATATTTTCAGCAAAAAGATTAAGCGAAAGAAGGAAAGTAGCAACAAAAATTCCCAAAAACAGCTTTTTCATAATAGAACCTCTAAAAAAAGTGAAACAAAATAATTATCTAACACAAAAATACATTTTTTTATTGTACAAACCAAAAAGTTAATTTCACCTAATTAAAAATTAGTTTAGATTATCAACGAATAGTATGAAACTTTATTATATTAAATACGTTTTTGTAGAATAATAAATTAATATTTAAAAGGAGAATATGAAAAATTATCTATTTGTTTTTTTATTGATTACAATGGTGGGGAATATATTTTGCCAAACCTCGACGGGAACTATATCGGGAACAGTAACGGAGGAAAAAACCGGCGAATATGTTATTTCATTGACCGTTGTGTTGTATAAGGACAGCATTTCGAGCCGTCCATTTCGCGGAACATACACCAATAAATTTGGTTATTATAGTTTTTCGCAATTGCCAGCAGGCGAATACCATTTATTAGCCCGGGGCGTTGGATACCAGCAATATTCGAAACAAATCACACTAAAAGAAGGAGAAAATTTTCGTTTGAATATGAAGATGAAAGCCGCTGATGTTGTTACAGAAGAAGTGATTGTAACAGCTGAACGATCGCAGGAAGAGGCAATTTCAAGAATATCGACGGTAAATATAGCCCCAAGTTTTATTTTCAAATTGCCTTCGCTCGGAGGAGAAACAGATGTTTTCAGAGCATTGCAAACTTTGCCTGGTGTAAAGCAATCGAGCGAACTATCGAGCGGGCTATACGTTAGAGGTGGTTCGCCCGACCAAAATTTGTATTTGCTTGATGGGGTTATTGTTTACAATCCAAATCATTTAGGTGGATTTTTAAGTGTGTTCAATGGCGATGCTCTTCGAGATATTAAGCTAATAAAAGGTGCATTCCCGGCTGAATACGGGGGACGACTATCGAGCGTTCTTGATATGACAATGAAAGAAGGCAGAAAAGACCGTTTTTCGGCTGATGGTGGTATTAGTTTGATAAGTTCGCGACTTACATTGGAGGGACCAATTGGCGAGAACACATCGTTTATGTTGTCTGGAAGGCGAATGTACCTTGATATTCTTACTGCTATGTTTGTTCCAAAAGACGAAGTGCCAAACTATTATTTTTATGATTTGAATGCAAAAATAAATCATAAAATTTCTGAAAACTCGCATATTTTTTTAAGCGGGTTTTTGTGTCGGGACGTTCTGGTATCGCCCAAAGAAGAAGATATGAAATTTGATATTAACTGGGGAAACAAGACGTCAAATCTACGCTGGATGTATATAGTTTCGCCGTTATTATTTACAAATTTCTCGCTTATTTACACTGATTATACATTTAGAACAGATATTTATGATAAAAAGAACATTGCAAACAATTTCATAAGCAAGTCTCAAATACGCGATTGGACTATTCGTGCCGAAGCACAATATTTTCCAGCAAAAAATCACAAGATAAAAACGGGGCTGGAAGCGATTAATCACCGATTTTTGGCAAAAACAGCGTTTAATTTCGAGAATAAATTGGAAATTCCATTCAACAGCAAAGATGCAACAAGCTTAGAACTTTCGTATTACTTGCAAGATGAATGGGAAATTTCAGAAAGGCTAACAGCAAATATTGGCTCACGATTATTTTATTTTGAGGAGGCTAATTATTTTCGATATGAACCGCGTTTTTCTGCCACATACATATTAGCAGAAAACACGAGTTTGAAAACGTCGCTTGCAATGGCTCATCAGTTTCTGCACTTGATAATAAGAAATGATATTTCGGTTATGACAGACTTATGGTTCCCTTCGACGAAGAATGTGCTGCCAAGCCGTTCTACACAGGGTGTGGTTGGTGTGGAACAACTATTTGACGAAGGGAAATATTTGCTTTCGCTGGAAGCATACTACAAAAAAATGAATAATCTATATGAATACAAGGACTCTGAACATTCTCTTTTGGTATTCCACTTGAAGACCAATTTACACGAGGCAACGGAGAAGCTTATGGTGTAGAGGTATTTTTGAATAAGCGATTAGGAAATATTACAGGGTGGGTTGGCTATACTCTTTCCTGGACAAAGCGAAAATTTCGAGAACTCAACGAGGGAAAACCTTTTTATCCAAGGTATGACCGGCGGCACGATGTTAATATAGTAATTGTCTATGAAATTAGTCCTTCGTGGGAAATCGGAGCAACATGGTATTATGGGACAGGACAGGCTTATACTATGCCAACAGGTTCTTTCCGTTTCGAGGAGATTGATTTTTCGTCTTACGATGATGTTAAATATCAATACACAGAACGGAACGGCGCGCGTCTACCTGCATTTCACAAATTAGATGTAAATTTCATACATCACTTTGAGTGGTTTTCACTGCCCTGGTCTGTTTCATTAAACATTTATAACGCATATAACAGACGCAATCCATTCTCCTGGTATATTTCTACTGATTACGATGGAATAACAGAAACGAAAAAATTAAAGCAGTTAACTTTGTTTCCACTCATTCCCACAATTGGTTTTAGTTTTAAAATATAGGTGAAATAATGAAAAAGATATGTTTAGTTATAATATTGATAATCGGATTTGGATTGTCTTCGTGTGAGGAAGAAGTAACGGGCGTTACTTTACCATATCGGGAGCAACTGGTAATTCGTGCGGTTTTGCAAGCTGGTGAGAAAATCAAAGATATTCGGGTAGAAAGGACAATCCCGCCGTTGGAGAACTACACAGTCGAGAAAGCATTAGTTAAAGATGCTGTATTGATTATTGATGACGGTGAGCAATCAGACACTCTAACTTACAAAAACGGCTATTATCACTCGAAATTAACAGCACAAGCAGGCAAACAATATAAACTGTTCGCACACTGGAAGCAACACAAAGCTTATGGGCAGACAATTATTCCAGAACCTGCTAATTTCGACGAAGTGTTTATTGATTTTAGAAAAGATTCGACATATTTCGAAAATTATTATTTTGCATCAGTATATACTTACATTACACCTAACGAAAATTATGTTTATACTGCTGGCGCTGCGAACGAAAATATTATATATGGGAATTATGAGGAAATCTTTACATTTTTAAAACGAACACCTGACAACAAACTGAAAATATATTTTACATATACAGGTGGGAATGATACACTTCAAATAAAAAAAGGGTTAAATAATTATAAATTTGTAATTATGAGTTATGATAAGCAATATTATGATTATTTTATAACTCGGTACAACGGCAATAGCGATGATGATATTTTTGGTAATGTTGGCTCGAACGTCCGCTGGAATATTAAAGGAGATGGAATTGGAATGTTCATCGGGCGAAATATTGTCGTCAAAAAAGCTACAATAAATTAAGGAGGAAAAGTGAAAAGAACACTGTTTTTATTGGCTTTCTCGTTTTTGATTGTTGTCAATTCTGTATATTCGGAGGAACCAGAGCAGATTGCTCTAAAATTTTTGAATTTGCTGAAACAAGAGAAATTTACTGATGCTGAAAAAATGGTTGCAGAAGGTGCATTGAAATATCTTTCTGCCGACAAGACGAAGGAATTCTGGCTACAACTCGATAGTCGCTATGGGAAAGTAGTAAAATTCGGCACACCCGAAAAGCAAAAATCATTGAAGAACAATATTTATCTGATTAAATTCTTTTTTGAAAACGATTCGCTAAATTGTAGAATTGTTGTAGATGAAAACCAGAAAATCTCGGCAATGTTGTTTGTTCCATTTACTCGTGATTATTCTTTTGCATTGCCAAATTATGCTGATACAACGAAGTTTTACGAAATAGAAACTACTTTTGGCGTTCCTGGTTGGGAGCTGCCTGCCAAAATCACAATTCCGAGAAGAACAGGGCAGTTCCCTGCTGTTGTTCTGGTGCACGGTTCTGGACCGAACGATATGGACGAAACAATTGGCGGGCACAAAGTGTTTCGCGACATTGCGTATGGACTATCGAGCAACGGAATAGTTGTCTTTCGCTATGAGAAGCGCACTCGTGAATACCCAAGCAAAATAGCACAGGATTACGATAATTTGACTATATGGGAAGAAACAATGGAAGACGCAATCAAGGCTGTTGCTTATCTTCAAGAGCAGGATTACGTGGACCCATACAAAATATATGTTTTAGGTCATAGTCTTGGCGGACATATAGCACCACGTATAGCTCAATCATATAGTGGAATTTCGGGGATTATTGTTATGAACGGTAATGCTCGAAAACTTCATCAAATTGTGCTTGACCAATACGAATATATTTTTAATCTGGACGGAAGAATTAACGAATATGAAGCGAATGAACTGAAAAAGGTTCGCCGTCAGGTGGAAATGCTTGAAAAAGGTGAATTTACTGATTCTACTTCGCGTGATTCATTGCTGCTAATGTTGCCCGCAAAGTACTGGAAAGACCTGATTCAGTACGACCCAATCGAAACAGCAAGAAATCTTGAAATACCTATATTAATTTTAGCAGCCGATAATGATTACCAAATTTTGCCTTTGGAATTTGATTTATGGAAAAAAAGTCTTGGGAATAAAAAGAATGTTTCGTTCAAAATGTTTCCGAAACTTAATCACCTGATGGTATATTCGCTGAAAAAATCTAAACCTTCGGACTACGAAAAAGAGGGATATGTAAGCGAAGATGTTATTAAAACGATATTAGAGTGGATAAAAAGAAAGTAGAGGCGAAAAAGATGAGGCTGACTGAATAGGAACAGTTCCAACAATAATTAAAAAACCTTCGGAAGGGCAAAAACCTTCCGAAGGATATGAAAAGTACTTTTTGATAGATTCTTAAATCACTACCATTTTACGTTAAGTTTGCGAGCAGCAAGAGCATCGTCCAATCGTCTTACGGGCGTAGTTGTTGGAGCAGAAAGAACAAGCTCTTTGTTTGTTTTCGCTTCGTTTGAAATTTTAATTAAAGCTTCGGCAAATAGTTCAAGATTTTCTTTAGATTCGGTTTCTGTTGGTTCGACAAGCATTGCTTCGTGAACAATAAGCGGGAAGTAAATAGTAGGAGCGTGGAAACCATAGTCAAGAAGGCGTTTTGCAATATCTTTTGCGGAGACGCCATATTCTTTCTGGTAATCTGCCGAGCAAACAAATTCGTGCATACAGAATTCTTTGAATGGCATCAGGTATTCGTGTTCAATCAATTTCATCAGATAATTTGCGTTGATAATGGCATTTTCGCTAATACGGCGAAGATTTTCTCTCCCAAGCATACGCATATATGTGTAAGCACGGACAACCACACCATAGTTGCCAAAGAAGGCGTGCATACTGCCGATTGTTTTCTCAGTATCACGAACGATAATGAATTTATCACCTTCTTTTCTAACTTGTGGAACGGGCAAGAATGGAATAAGTTTCTCGCTAACGCAAATAGGACCTGAGCCGGGTCCGCCACCGCCGTGTGGAGTTGAGAATGTCTTATGCAAGTTAATATGAACACAGTCGAAGCCCATATCGCCGGGACGGACAATACCAAGAAGTGCGTTTAAGTTAGCACCGTCCATATACATAAGTCCGCCGCAGCCGTGAATAATTTGCTCTATTTCACGAATATTAGTTTCGAAAACACCGACAGTGTTTGGGTTAGTAATCATAAATCCTGCGACAGTATCGTTTGCTTTGCTACGAAGGTCGTCAATATCAATACGTCCATCGGGAAGACTATTTACAGTTACAACCTGAAATCCGGCAATAGCAGCAGAAGCAGGGTTGGTTCCGTGTGCTGAATCCGGAATAAGAATCACATTTCTCTTATCATCGCCGCGGTCCTTGTGATAAGCGCGAAACAGCAGAATACCTGTAAGCTCACCTTGCGAGCCCGCCGAAGGTTGAAGGGTAACACCTTGAAGACCTGTTACTTCTTTCAAAAATTCACCGCATTCGTAAAGAACGCGCAAGGCACCTTGAACGTGTTCGTCCTGCGAACAAGGATGAATTTCGGCAAAACCGGGCATAGAGGCAACTTTTTCATTTACTTTTGGATTGTACTTCATAGTACAGGAACCAAGCGGGTAGACCCCATCTTCGATAGAATAATTAAGTTTTGAGAGCTTTACGTAATGGCGGGAAACTTCATTTTCGCTAATTTCAGGCAGATTGGGTTCGCTTTTACGTAAAAATTTATCAGGCACAAGATTTGATAATTCAGCAACAGGGACATCGAGTTGTGGCAGAGTATAACCGCGTCTGCCGGGGCGAGATTTTTCAATTATCAACTTTTCCATCGCACTTTTCTTTTATGTTAGTGAATAAATTAAGTTCAATAGCATTGTGAGCAGCTTCTTGCTCGGCTGATTTTTTGTTTTTCCCGCTTCCAGTGCCCAAGAGGACATTTTCGACATAGACACCTACTTCGAAATGCTTGCAATGGTCGGGACCGCTTTCGGAAAGCACTTTGTAGACAGGAGAGGGAAAACCTAAACTTTGAACTTTTTCGAGCAATAAGCTTTTATAATTAGTATCAATAATCAAATTCGATTGAACAATAATAGGAACCAGAACTTCAACAACAAATTTTCGAGCATTCTGGAAACCAGAATCCAGGTAAATAGCGGCAATAATTGCTTCGATTGTGTCGGCAACAATTGAATCGCTACCATCTTTGAGCGCTTTCTCGGCACTGAAACTTAGCATAATGAATTTATCAATACCGAGAGAGAACCCACAATGTGAGAGCGAATGACTATTGACCAAACGAGAACGAAGCTTGGTGAGTTCGCCTTCGCTAAATTCTGGATTAGATTTGAACAAAAAATCTGAAACAATGAGATTAAGCAAAGAATCGCCGAGGAATTCCAATCTTTCGTTTGAGCGAAAACCACCGTCATTACCAATTACAGTCAGATAGGAACGGTGGGTAAGAGCTTGTTCGAAAATACCGACATTGTTAATTTTAGTTTGGAGGATATTTTCGAGTTCAGATTTTTTATCATTAGATAAAAAGCCAACCACCGGGAAGAAATCCGGGTGATTGGCATTTGTATCAAGCACTCTAAGATTAAAAATCTTAGAAAAAGAAGAGAACAATTTATTAAACAAGTCTTTCATTTGTCCAAAGACTACATTTCGAAAGCTTTGAAACAAATTGTAGCATTATGCCCACCAAAACCGAAAGTATTGCTCAATGCGGCTTTAATCTGTCGTTTTTCAGATTTATTAGGCACATAATACAAATCGCACTCAGGATCTGGTGTTTGATAATTAATTGTCGGAGGCAAAAATCCTTCGTAAATAGCCAGAGCAGTGGCAATAGCCTCGACAGCACCAGCAGCACCAAGAAGGTGGCCAGTCATAGATTTAGTCGAGCTTACAGGAATTTTGTAAGCACGTTCCCCGAAAACAGTTTTAATAGCAGCTGTTTCAGTTTTATCGTTGAAAGGAGTGGAAGTTCCGTGAGCATTGATATAATCAATATCATCAGGAACAAGTCCAGCATCCTCGATTGCGAGTTTCATAGAACGCACAGCACCTTCGCCGCCGGCAGCAGGCTGAGTGATATGATAAGCATCGTCTGTAAGACCAAAGCCAGCAACTTCAGCATAGATGCGAGCGCCACGGTTTATTGCGTGTTCTAATGTTTCGAGGACAAGCACACCCGCGCCTTCGCCAATTACAAAGCCATCACGGTCGCGGTCGAACGGACGGCTGGCTGTTTCGGGCGAATCATTTCGAGTGGATAAAGCTTTCAGTGCATTAAAGCCGCCGACACCCATCGGGCAAACAACTGCTTCGCTGCCACCTGTGATCATAACATCTGCATCACCGCGTTGCATAAGCATCAAAGCATCAGCAATCGAGTGAGAAGAAGTAGCGCAAGCAGAAACAGTGCCATAATTTGGACCTTTCAGCCCCCAGCGAATAGCAATATGACCAGCAGCGATATCAGAAATAAGCATTGGCACAAAGAAAGGAGAAATCCTATCGGGATTGCCACCACGCTTATATAATTCTTCTTGCTGGTAGTGATATGTCCACATTCCGCCGATACCGGAGCCAAGGACAACACCTGCGCGCTCACGATTAATTTTTTCTACGTCTAAATTAGCGTCTTCGATAGCCATAGCAGCGGCAGCAATAGCGAAATGGGTGAACATATCCATTCGCTGAACTTCTTTTCGATTAATGTATTGAAGTGGGTCGAAGTTTTTAACTTCGCAAGCAAATTTAGTATCGAAATTAGATGCGTCAAAACGTGTTATGGGAGCAGCACCGCTACGCCCTTCGAGCAAACCTTGCTTGTATTCGGCAAGGTTGTTGCCAATAGGAGTAACAGCACCCATCCCTGTAATAACAACACGTGGGAAATTATATCTCGGCATAACTCTCCGCCGTATGTTTTAATTTAACAAGACAAAATTATTTTTTAGAAGAAAGGAAATTGAGAACATCGCCAACAGTTTGGATTTTCTCAGCTTCGCTATCTTCAATTTGAACATTGAATTCTTTTTCGAATTCCATAATGAGTTCGACTGTGTCTAATGAATCAGCGCCTAAATCTTTTGTGAATGATGCTTCGTCAGTGATTTGTGATTCTTCGACGCCAAGTTTTTTAACAATAATTTCTTTTACTTTTGCTCTTAATTCGTCCATTTTGAACTCCTAAAATAAAGTTAAACATAAAAATAAATATAAAAAAGGGAAATTAGTCCATCAGCATACCGCCATTGACGTGAAGCACCTGACCGGTGATGTAGCTTGCATCATCGCTTGCGAGGAAGGCAACTGATGCAGCAATATCTTCGGGTTCTGCCACACGTTTGAGCGGGATATTAACTAAGAAA
This sequence comes from Bacteroidota bacterium, assembly GCA_022707965.1. Taxonomy (GTDB): domain Bacteria; phylum Bacteroidota; class Ignavibacteria; order Kapaibacteriales; family UBA2268; genus JAKIZO01. The sequence continues at coordinate 15,453 of JAKIZO010000026.1, read as the reverse complement.
GCATTTTTTTGTTCATCAGTCAATTTATCTGTCATTGGTGTGCGAACATAACCTGGTGCAACAAGGTTAACAAGAATGTTGCGGGAGGCAAGTTCTCGAGCAACTGACTTGGTGAAGCCAATCATTCCTGCTTTGGAAGCAGAGTAATTAGCTTGACCCGCGTTGCCCATTGTTCCGACAACCGAGCCAATATTGATAATTCTACCGTAGCGTTGGCTCATCATCGGACGGGAAATAACTTTTGTGCAAATAAAAGCACCTTTCAAGTTAGTATTAAGAACAGCGTCCCATTCTTCTTCGCTCATACGCATAAGAAGGTTATCGCGAGTAATCCCGGCATTATTAACAAGAATATCAATACGTGAAGATTTTGCAAGGATTTCATCAACGACTTTCTGAACGGAATCGAAAGAAGTAACATCGGCTTGCATTGGAACAATTCTATCGCGAATTGCAGCATCTTCGATGAATACTTCATTTTCGTCAGGGATACGGTAGTCGAGTGCATAAACGAATGCACCTTCGCGAGCAAATCTCTCGGCAATAGCCTTACCTATACCGCGACAACCGCCTGTAACGACCACTATTTTATTTTCAAATCTTTGCATAAATTACCATAAATTAAAAAGTTAAATATACTAAAAATTTTACTTTTGCAAATCATCAAATTTATCGTAACCCAAAATTTCAATATTTTCTAAGGTTCGTTTAACAAGACCTTGAAGCACCTGACCGGGACCGAGCTCAACAAAGCGAGTGATACCATCGCTGAACATTTGACGAAGGGATTGCGTCCAGAGAACAGGAGCGGTAAGCTGAGCAATCAAAGCGTTTTTAATTTCGTAGGCGTTTGTAAGAGGTTTAGCATAAACGTTTGAATAAACAGGCACTTTTGAATTTTTGAACTCAATTGTATTGATAGCTTTTTCGAGTTCGAGTTGGGCAGGTTTCATCAGTGGGGAATGGAAAGCACCACTTACGACCAGTTCTTTTACTAATTTAGCGCCAGCTTCTTTGAAAGCGTTGATATTATTACGCAAAAAATCGCGCGAACCGGAGACAACCACCTGACCGGGCGAATTGAAGTTTGCAGCGACGACCACAGCACCTTCGTCATTTTGGTTGAGTTTATTGCATACTTCAACAACTTTATCGTCATCAAGATTGATAACAGCGAACATAGTGCCGGGCAATTCTTCGCCTGCGGAATACATAAGCTGTCCGCGAAGCGACACAAGGCGCAGAGCATCTTCAAATTCAATCACGCCAGCAATGTATAAAGCAGCATATTCACCAACGGAATGACCAGCTACGGCGTCAAATTCGAGTTTGTCTTTCAGCAATTCGTAGAGGACTGCTGAATGCAGAAAAATAGCAGGCTGAGTGAAGCGGGTTTGCTTCAAGACATCCATCGGACCATTGAAGCAAATTTCAGAAAGCGAGAAATCAAGAATTTCGTCTGCTTTTTGGATAATTTCTTTGGCTTTATTTGAATTATCAAATAAATCCTTCATCATTCCAACATATTGAGACCCCTGACCCGAGCAAAGCAAAGCAGTTTTCATAAGACCTCCATTAATCATTCATATTCCATTTTAAGTAAACCGCGCCCCAGGTAAATCCAGCCCCGAAGCTTGCCAAAATAACGTTATGACCTTTTTTCAACAAACCTTTATCGAGCCATTCAGATAAACAAATAGGAATTGTTGCAGCAGTCGTATTGCCATACTTATCTATATTAATCATAGTTTGTTCGCGGGAAAGTCCCATACGTTCAGCAGTAGCGGTAATAATACGATGATTAGCCTGGTGAGGAACAAGCCAATTGACATCTTCGCTTTTAAGATTATTGCGTTTCATTATCTCAACAGTAACTTCTGCCATACCGACGACAGCATATTTGAAAACGTTCTTGCCGTCCTGGTAAATATAATGTTCGCCGTTGGCAACTGTTTCCGAAGAAGCAGGTTTAAAACTACCACCGGCAACCATATGAAGGAATTGCCCACCCGAACCATCAAGATGAAGAATATGGTCGAGCACACCCATTGAGCTATCATTAGATTTTTCAACGAGACAAACACCCGCACCATCACCGAAAAGAATAGCCTGATTGCGGTCCTGGAAGTTAACAATAGAGCTCATTTTATCTGCACCGCAAAGAAGAACATTGCGGCAAACGCCACTTTCCACCAATCCGGCAGCAGTAGTAAGAGCAAAAACAAAGCCGGAACAAGCAGCGGAGAGGTCAAATCCCCAAGCATTTTTAAGTCCCAATTTATGCTGGACAACCGCGGCAGTTGATGGGAAAAAATGGTCAGGAGTAACAGTAGCTACAATTATGCAGTCTATTTCATCTTTTGAAATTCCACGCTTGGCAATACATTGCTCGGCAGCAGGGACAATAAGGTCGCTTGTAGCACCAGATTTAGCGAAACGTCTTTGGTGGATACCGGTGCGTTCGAGTATCCATTCATTGCTTGTATCGAGATAGCTCTCGAAATATGAATTATCATACACATCTGGTGGCAGATAATGAGCTATGGAAGTAATTGTTGCAGTCATATTAAAATCTCAAATTAGTCAAAATATTATGTCAATTGCAAAGCATTTTCAATTTTGCTATTAATGTTATTTAGTGAAAATTCGATTGAACGAATAATCATATTCTTTATTGCTTTGGGAGAGGACTTGCCGTGACCAATGATGACAACTCCATTAACACCCAAAAGGGGCACTCCACCATATTCCTGATAATCAAATTCAGAAAGAATGCTTTTCAAAGTTGGCACCATCATACCGACTTTCAATTTATTGAAAAAGCTTCTTGAAGAATAATCTTTGATTTTTGATTTCAGGATATTGATGAAACTTTCAGCTAATTTTAGCACGATGTTGCCTGTAAAGCCATCACACACAACGACATCGGCAGCACCAGTTAGAATATCTCGTCCTTCGATGTTACCAATAAAGTTAAGAGAACTGTTAGAAAGCAATTGGTAAGTTTCGCGAATGGCGTCTGTGCCTTTTGTTTCCTCTTCGCCAATATTGAGCAAAGCAACAGAAGGGCGTTCAATTCCAAGAGAATGTTGGAGAAAAGTGCTGCCCATCACAGCGAATTCATAAAGGAAACGAGGGCGAAGGTCAATAGTGGCACCAACATCTAATACAAAAGTAGGTCGACCTGAAATAGTAGGCATCATCGCACCGATTGTGGGACGAGAAACACCTTTAATCCGTCCCAAAAGCATCGTAGACACAGATAACATAGCGCCGGTATTTCCGGCGGAGACAAAAGCATCGGTTTTGCCTTCGGAATGCAGTTTAGCAGCTACAAACAACGAAGAACCCTGTTTAGTTCTCAAAGCTGAAACAGGGTCGTCGTGCATAGTAATTACGTCATCAGTATGGATAATGGAATAAGCACTCCTGGGCAACTCTGTTTGGGCAATAACCTCGTTAATTTTTTTTTCGTTACCAACAAAGACGATTTCAAGGTCGATTGAATTAGAAACTTCTTTGTAAGCCAAAAATGCACCTTGAATTTCATTCACAGGTGCAAAATCACCACCCATAGAGTCGAGTGCTATTCTAATTATGTTTTTACTGTTTCCAGTCATATTAAAAGATACAGCACCACAAGCAATTAAACAATTTTACGGCCATTGTAGTAACCGCATTCGGGGCAAGCAGCGTGAGAGAGTTTCATAGCGCCGCAATTAGGGCAAGCAACTGTTTGTGCTGCAACTGCTTTGTAGTGTGTTCTTCTTTTATCTCTTCTTGTCTTCGAAAATTTACGGTTTGGATTTGGCATAATAAATTCCTTATAGAATGAACTAATTTAACTTAATTTTTTTCAATGCACTCCAACGTTCATCGATTTGCACCTCATCATCAGAAATAGTTTCAGTTATTTCGGCAGAAAATTCAGGATGCAAATCAGCAAAAGTTTTGTTACGATATTGTGGAGCAATGCGTTTCATAGGAATAGAAACGGTCAATTGCTCGCGAACATCGTCGGAAATATCGAAAAATTCGTCGTCCTCGTGGACAGCTCGTTCGGTGTCGGGGTCGTCGTAATTACCTTTATTCAACAGATAAAGTTCGGTATCAGCAATAAAAGAAACATTAATTTCCGACGAAATAGTATCGGTATATTCTTCGAGCGACAAATCGCAGATGAGCTTAATCTGGCATTCAGCAAAGCCTGTAATAGTGTAGCGTTTGCCAATTTTTCGAAGTTTACCGATAAAGGACACATTTCCAAAGAACTCAGGCAGCATCCCCGAAACTTCGCTTACAGGAACAATCTCGTTAACCTCGTGTATGCCATCTTTTATTCCGTGTATCCTAATTTTTATCATTTTCTACTGCCCGTTTAAAAATAACTTACAAAAATAAAGATAAAAATATAATTTTCCAAAATTAAAAAGAAGGGAAGAAAACAGGTGCAATTGGAAGTCTATGATTTATAAAGAGTAACAATTCGCCTTCGAGCACTTCAAGAATAATATGCTCGCCGACGGCAACGTTTCGTGCTCCTTCGCGTCTTCCGAGTTCGAGAGTTTCGCCGTTGAGTTCCCATTCTAAATTATGTGTTCGCAGAAGCACCTTAGGCTGAGGAATAAGCGAAATGATTTCGCCGATATTAACGAAAAGTTCGACAGGTTCGTAAACAGGAATACCATAGCGATTGCTATCAAAAATACACAAATTGAGGCGTTTGCAGTATTTTTTGAGCACGCTCCAATTATTTAAAGTGTGTTCGAGTTCGCCACCGTGGAAACCAAAAATCAGCAAATCCTTGTAGTTGTTTTGGATGCAGTATTGGAGTATTTTTTCGAAGTCGTTTGTTTCCTGGTCAGGAATAATCAAAAGCTTTTCTTCGAGAATTCGATGTTGGTTATTAATGAAGAAAGAATCCATATCGCCTATTACTTTTGTAGGTTCCAAACCAAGAGCCAGAATATTATTAGCGGCACCATCAGCAACAAGCAACGGTAGAGGTGCAACCAAATCAAAAACAAATTTATCAGGAAGATTTGCATTCAGGCAGACAACAGCAGAAAAGTGATTACCAGCTGGGAAATTAATCGATTTCATCTTCATTTCCATTGTTGTAAATTTCGTGTTTATTTTTTCGGCATAAATTTGCATAGCCACAATATTCACATATCTTTTGGTTTCTTGTATTTTTTTCGCCAAATAGCCCTTGCGTAATATTATTTACAATTTTCTGAATTTGTTCAATTATTGGTTTTATCTGAGTATCAATACTTTTTTCATTAAATTGAGAGCTGTCTTTTTCAAGGAAATTGTATTCTTGAACAATAATCGGGATATGAGTGGTTTTCCTTAATAATTCAAGTTCGTCTTTGCTTTTAGTTTTATTAAATTTATCGGGTTTGAAGCAGAAAAAAACACCGCCAACGGGCTCAATAGAGGAAACACCCGAAATTGAGGGCACAATTTGTTCAGCAGCTTTGATATAGACAGAAATTTGCAATCCATAATCCAAATCATAAACGTTTTTCCTAATTATATCAGGAGAAGATTTTTTGTAATCAACAATTAAGAAATGACTTTTGTTTTCGTGCAGGTCAATTCTGTCGATTTTCCCGCGTATTTTAATGCCATTTATTGAAACGGGGTTGGCGCTTTGTTTTTTATACCCGAAAGCGAGTTCAAAATATGCGGGATAGAGCTTATTTGTATGTTCGCAATAGCTCAATTCGCGTTCCAACCATAAATAGAGCAGTCCTCCATAGAGAGAATTTATTTTAGATTCAGATGATTTGTTGAAATCGCCAATCAGCAGTTTTGAAAGAACGTGATATTCGTAGTCAAAGTATTTGAAAAATTCCAGTTCCTGTTTTGCTAAATCAGTAAGTAATTGCCAGTAGTAGTCTTTTTTATTTTTATCCAGTTTTACCAGACCGTCTGAATTTGGTTCTTCGTTTTTTATGGCAGTCATAAATTTATAAGCAATCCTATGAAGAAGGTTCCCAATTTCAATATTTGAGATTTCTTCGGTTTCCCAAACACGTTCTTGTATTCCAAGCACATAGCGTAAAAAGTATTGGTAAGGACATTTTTGATATGTTTCAAATTCGGAAACGGAATAAGTTTTTTTGCTGTATTCAACCAAAAAGTTTTGCAAATCTGCTGGCAAATTATTGCCAAATACATAATTTTCATCATCTATTGATTGAACATATTTGTCAATTCTATCGTTTTCTTTTTGCAAAGCCTCGACATCTATTAAATCAATCACATCGGATTGCGCTAACTCGCCTGCAGCATAGCTGCGGATGAGTTCGCCAATATCGGAGATATAGTTGATGAAAGGTATATCGCTTATCTGTCGAACAATAATATCATCATTGGTGCTGGATGAGAGTGCTTTTCTAATGGCAGATAATTTATAGAATTTGTGAACTCTGGCAATAGAAGTAACATTGAACAAAGCAGAAATAAAGGTCGACATTATTTGTTCTTCTTTATCGATAAATTCAGGAAAAGTGATAAAGATTTTGAAATTGCCCTGGTCAAAGAGCTCAATATTGTTTGTCAATGTTTTGTAGAACAAAATTCGTTCAGATTCGAGATGACGGAGCTCGCTTTTTGGAAGAATTTTGCCAAGAGTGTTCTCGGTGCGAAAAACGAGCGGGAAATTACCATCTATCGCCCCGCAAAGGATAACAGCTTTGAATGGAATGCCTATGATTTGTTCGATTGAGGTGATTTTCACCCCGCGGTCGGCACTTTCTTTGATATTATACTTTGTGTTGAGAGCAGCAATTTTAATCTTATCGACAAATTTACTTAATTTTATCTTTTGCTGTGGGTAAAGAATTGACTGAATTTTTGAATATTCATCAATTAGATTGATGAAGGTATTGACGGCAGCGACATCTTTTTCGATTTCGTCGCGAAGAAAGATATAGCTCAGAGTAGAAATTTTCGATTTGTTTTGATTTAGTTCAGACAATTTATTGATGAGCTGTTCCTGTATGTTCAATTTTCCGATTATTTGCTTTTTGATAAGAGACAATATTTCATCAGGCAGGTAATCTTTGTTTTCGAAAGAGACGAGTTCGACGAGTTTGCGAAAATCATTCAAAGCATTTTCGAATTTTTCTTTTTTCAGATTGAGATAATATAAATCGGTACTATCACTATCATCGGATAGCAATGATTTTTCGAAATATTTAATGTTGAAGGTAAGAATTTCGTACCAGAACTCTGCACCGTTGGATTTTGTTCCACCAAGGAATGGCAATTCGGTGATAACTTCGAGTAAATTTTCAACATCGATAAGTGAATTTGCCCAGGTTCTAAAATAGAAGCTTTGAAGTACTTTTTTCAGGTCGGACTTACGATAGTTGTTAATTACCAAATCAAAAATGTTAAGAAAAGTAATAACAAGTTGCGAAGCGGATAAATCAAATCTATCGGTAATAAAGCTTTCAATATTGTTTTTGGCAAAAATTTCTCGGAATAGCGATGAATAAAGTTCGGGCTTACGAGAGACGATAGCAATATCAGTGGGGCTATACCCCTGCTCAATAAGATAGCGAACTAATTTTGCAATTATATTTACTTCATCGACTTGATTTTCGCAAGCAATAACTTTTATTGTATCATTAAGTTGATTGTAGCAAATTTCGCGATATTCTTCATTGTTGAATAGACGCCTGCGAAGATACTGCGATGGCGGAAGATTGATTTCATCTTCAATGTTCATTTTTTCATTAACATCTACATACGAAATTGAAGAATAGGAATTTGCTTGAATATCAGTGATTGTTTCGGTTAAATTACCGAAAAGAGGACCATTGATGGGCGAAAAATCAACGTTAATAGCGACAGGAATGCTGCTCTGGCTTAGTAATTTGAGAAAAGTTGATTGTGGATGCTTGAATTCTGTAAATTTATCGAACAAGATTACAGTATCGGGTTCGAAAAAATGGTCGAGCGGAAAAACCGCTCCCTGATTTTGCAGGCAAAAATTATTCAAATCAATTAAGTATTGAGGAGGGTCTATGAACTTATCCGAAAGCATTTCCTGATATTTTTGGTAAATCAGAGCGAAATCGTGCAATCTTTTGGGGTCGCTAACACCACCAGTATTGTAATCAATGTAATCCTGCGGGGAATAATTATCTACATCTCGGAAAAGGTCGTCGGGCGAAATGCCGTCTTCTTTGAGCCCATTGATAATTTGAGCAATTTTAGTAACAAGACTGAAACTAACTCTTTTATTTTTTGGGTTATGCCGAAAGAATTCAAGATTGCTATTTTTTATTGCTTCTTCGATAAGTGCGTAAATAAAGGGTTCGGAAATCGGAGTTTTTTTGTTTTGAAAAACTTTCTTGTGGCAGTGCATCACAAAGGACTCGAAAGTATGAAGCGAAGGGGGTTCGCAAGGTTGTTTGTGGCGTTCGAAGTATTTCCTTATGAACAAATTTTTATAATAAAGCACCATTCGTCGTGTAGGAAGAACAAGAAGCATAGATTTGGGCTTTTTCTTTTCAATAAAGAAATTCATAATTGAATTTACATCGAAGCAAGTGAAATCAATTTCGCCAGATGAATTTGAAAATTTCGAGAAATATGCGCTATTAAAAAGAAGAGTAGGCATAACATTTAATTTAAAATGAGAAAAACGAATTAACAAAAATATAACATTTAATTAAATAAAATGATATTTTTGCAATATAAATTTGAACAATTTGTCAATAACTTTTTAAATCATCAAAATAGAAAGGAGTTAGATGAGAAAATGGCGTGTCGAGGACTCAGCTGAGCTATACAACATAAACGGCTGGGGTATTGATTATTTTTCGATAAACGAGAAAGGGCACGTTGTGGTTCGCCCAAAGAAAAACGGTGCCGAAGTTGACTTGAAAGAATTAATCGACGAGCTCCAATTACGCGATGTTTCGACGCCGGTATTACTTAGATTTCCTGATATTCTGGACAATCGGATTGAGACAATTGCGAATTGCTTCAAGCTTGCAACAGAGGAATACCAGTTCAAAGGGAATTCGTTTATTATCTATCCCATAAAAGTAAATCAGATGAGACCGGTTGTCGAAGAAATTGTCTCTTATGGCAAAAAGTTTAATATTGGATTGGAAGCTGGTTCGAAACCTGAGCTGCACGCCGTTTTAGCAATAAACACCGAAGATGACGACTCGCTAATAATATGCAATGGATACAAAGACGAAGATTTCATTGAGCTTGCTTTGCTTGCACAAAAAATGGGTAAGAAAGTCTATATTGTAGTCGAGAAATTAAATGAATTGCGACTAATTATTAATATTTCAAAAAGATTAAAAATAAAGCCAAATATTGGTATAAGAATAAAATTATCAAGTAGTGGAAGCGGCAAATGGGAAGATTCTGGTGGTGACCGCAGCAAGTTTGGGCTGACTTCATCAGAATTGCTTGAAGCAATTGAGTTGCTCGAAAAGCATAAATTTAAAGACCAGGTAAAGCTCATTCATTTCCATTTAGGAAGCCAAATAACAAAAATTCGCAAAATTAAAACTGCATTGAAAGAAGCAGCGCAATTTTATGTAGAAATGTTAAAATTGGGTTGTTCGGTAGAATTTGTCGATATTGGTGGAGGTCTTGGTGTTGATTATGACGGGACACGTTCATCAACTTCTGGCTCGTCTGTGAATTATACCATACAGGAATATGTGAATGATGCGGTTTCTACATTGGTTGATGTATGCGAGAAGAATGAACTATCGCACCCGAATATAATAATTGAATCAGGGCGTTCGCTTACGGCACACCATTCGATACTTGTCTTCGACGTTCTTGAAAGCACTTCTATGCCAACCTGGGACCCCGAAACAATGGAAGTATCCGAAGATGACCACGAATTAGTGCAGGAACTTCATAATATTTACGAGAACATAAATCAAGCAAAGATGCTCGAAGGCTGGCACGATGCTCAGCAAATCCGAGAAGAATCACTTGATTTATTCAGTTTAGGACTGCTTGATTTGCGCACACGTGCCTTAATTGAGCGTCTGTTCTGGTCGATTGCAAAAGAGTGCCACAGAATTAGCACAGAAATCAAGCACCCACCAGAGGAAATACGTATGCTTGCAAAGATGCTTGCAGATAAATATTTCTGTAACTTTTCGTTATTCCAGTCTTTGCCTGATTCCTGGGCAATTGACCAGGTGTTCCCGATTATGCCAATCCATCGACTGGGTGAGAAACCTGATAGAATTGCAACGCTTCAAGATATTACTTGCGATTCAGATGGAAAAATCGATAGGTTCATCTCTACAACTAACTATTCGTATTATATGCATCTGCACGATTTTAACCCAAATGAACCGTATTATATTGGTGTATTTCTTGTTGGTGCTTATCAGGAAATATTGGGTGATTTGCATAATTTGTTTGGTGATACAAATGCAGTGCATATTATTCTTGATGACGATGGTTATCAAATCAAGCAGGTTATTGACGGCGAAACAGTTGCAGAAGTGCTTGATTACGTTGGCTACAACGCTAAAAAGTTAGTTCGCACAGTTGAAACGTGGGTAACAGGTGCAGTAAAATCAGGCAAAATCACAACGGAGGAAGGTAAAGAGTTTCTTTCGAACTATCGTTCGGGACTATATGGGTATACATATTTAGAATAAGATAAACAGATTGATGAGTTTGTTTTCAGTGTAAATTTTTTGTAATTTTGAATTTATGGTTGGTCCCGTAGCTCAGCAGGATAGAGCACAAGTTTCCTAAACTTGGTGTCGCTGGTTCGAATCCAGCCGGGATCGCTCAGCAAATATTAACAATAGCTTCGGGTATTTCGTCCCAAGAATAAACAATAGCATCGGCGATGGTCGGATTAGCACTTTCATTGGCAAAGTATCCTGTGCTGTCGCCTGCGAAGCGAATAGCGCGCATACCAAGCTGCTTTGCACCAATAATATCAGTTGCTTCAATATCGCCAATGTGCAAGGTTTCAGAAGTATCAGAGCCAAGTTCGGAAAGCACTTTTCGATATGCTTCGGGGTGCGGTTTCGAGTATCCCGTTTCGTCGCTAAAACTGAAACTATCGAAGAAATGAAGGATATTGTTTTGTTCAAGCAGCTTGCGAAGAACAATTCCAGGGCTAAATCCCGTATCAGAGATAATTCCAAGCTTGTAATTGCTTGCAAGAATTGGCAAAATATCTGCAACTCCATCGATGAGTTTCGGAGGATGAATGAGCACCGAATTTGCGAAAAAATCGGCAATTCGCTCTATTGCTTCTGGATTTGTGGGCAATTCTAAATATTTCCAGAAGAAGGCAACGCTATCCTGGACCGAAGGAGTTCGCATTTCTTGACGCCAGATTTTATTGAAATACTCCCACGAAGCCCGAAGCGCTTTATCGAATTCTTCGGGAGAAATATTGCGGCCATAGTTATTTATTTCTTGCAGCAGAGCTTTCTGACGCAAAGCATTTCTCTCGTTGCCACCAGACGAATCAAACAAAGTATTCCAAAAGTCAATTGTAATAACTTTTATCATTCGCGCCAAACTCCTTTTGCGAAGAATTTTTCGTGTCTTTTTTTGAGAAGTTTTTCAATTTTTTCACGGCGTAAATCTTTCAGCTCAGCAATCAGTTTTTTCTTTAATATTTCGAACATCATTTTATGGTTTCTGTGGGCACCGCCAACGGGTTCGGGAACAATATCGTCAATTAAGGATAGGTTTAGAAGGTCGCGTGCGATAGGTTTCATTGCCTCAGCGGCTTGTTCTTTGAAATCAAGGCTACCCCATAAAGTTTCGGCTGCTTTTTCGGGCGAAACAATTGAGAACCAGGAATTTTCGAGCATAAGCAATCTATCGGCAATAGACAAAGCCATAGCCGTAGCAGATGCCCCCTCCCCTATCACAACACTTATCGTTGGAGTTTGCAGAACGGACATTTCTGCAAGCTGGTTCGAGATAGCATTAGCCAAACCGGGGTCATCGTTTTCTGGATAAGAAGCATTATATGGAACGTCAATGAGAGAAATAACGGGTTTAGCCATTCTTTCTGCGAGTTTCATCAATCGAGTTGCTTTTCGAAATCCTTCTGCTGATGGAATTTGAGCGGGTTTGTATAAGTTAGTTTTTTTGTCTTTGGTTTTTCGATTGCCAAGCACAACTACGGAAATTCCAGAAATTTTCGCAATACCGCCAATGATTGATGCATCGTTGCCCGACACCCTATCGCCGGACAGTTCAATAAAATCAGTAAAAATATTCTTGATAAAATCAACCGAGTTGGGACGTAGTGGGTGGCGGGCAATTTGTATGCGTTGCCAGCGTGTAAGATTGGAGTAAATTTCCTTGCGAAGATTATCAGTGCGGCGTTCGAGTTCGGCAATTTCCTTTCTTAAATCGATTGCTTTGCCGATTTCGCGCATTTCTGCGATTTTTTCTTCAAGTTGCACGATTGGCTGTTCGAAATCAAGAATTGGCTTTGTCACTTGTTTTTCCCAAATAAATATTTGATAATAATATCAAAATCCATTGATAATGTGTAATGACGTAAGTAATACTCATTAAGTTTTTTTATAGCTTCAATCGATAAATTATGAGTTTGTTCGCTTGCATTGGGTCCGATAATCCCAATTTTACCAATAGCAGGAGTGAAATCATCTGAAATTTTATGCAAACCAATGAAAGAGATTTCACCTTTAAGCACACGAATAAGCATTTTAATAAAGAGAAAAGGTTCTTTTTTGAGAATAAAGATAAACGGCAACCCGAAAGTTAGCAGGAAAAGAGAAACTGAAATATCTTCGATACGTTTAAGAGCTTTATTGCGAAAGCGAGATAAATTGTAGAACGGAACGGTTGGCTCGATGTCTGCAATATCTTGAATTACAGAGGCGGCAAGCAATTCATCGAACTCTTTGACCTGGTGAAAACGCACATTTTGAGAGGAAAATTCGAGCATAAGATTAATCATTTCGGAAGAAGAAATTTGCTCGTCGGCAAAAATAACCTCGTTCGGTCTTTTCTCTTTGATAATCTTATTCAAGTAGGATTTTTCGCCAATAATTTGCAAATTGGGATTATTTAGTTCATCAGCAGATGAAGCAACAAATCCATCAATTATAATATTGGAATTCGGCAGCTCAGAAATTTTATCAAATAATGATTTTGCGATTTCGCCAGTCCCGACAATGATAATGCGTTTTGATTTATTTTGTTCAGAAAATTGCTCTAAAATTTTTGTAATTGCTCGCGAAATGGAGGTAAAGACAATTGTAAAGCCAATCGACATCAGCACAACACCGCGGCTAAAACGAAATTCAGGGAAAAAGTAAGTGAGCGAGGAAAGAACAAAAAAGGTAATCATTGACGCCGAAAAAGCACGCTTGATGCTGTGTTTCCCTTCGAAGTATTCACCTACAATAAACATTGAAGAAAGAAAAACAAGGCTGATTACAATGAAAACTATCGGATAGGCATAGTCGGGGAAACCGAAGAATTTTTCGAAACGGATTTTCGTGCTAATGAGCAAAGCAAGATTGATTGAAAGCAAATCTAATAGGATAAACAAAAAATCACGCCAATAGCGTTCGATGTAAGCAATTGCAGATCTGATTTTGATGCCAAGCCGCAGAAGCAAAAGGAACAAATGATTTTTGCCGAAATGTTTTCGAGTGAAAATTTCCATTGCTTCATAAAAATGGCGGACATCATTTATTGAACTTCGTTTTGTGCTTTCGCCTTTGTAGTGAATGATGGAAGTAGTATGGACATACATCACTTTCCAGCCTTGAAGCTTCACCTGACGACATAAATCAAGGTCTTCGCCGTACATAAAGAATTCGGGGGCGAAACCACCTATTTTTTTTATCAGGTCGGTTCGGCAAAACATAAAGGCACCAATTACAGCATCAACTTCGTAAGTGTCGTCGATAGATTTATAGAGCTGGTTATATCGAGCAAAAATAGGAGAATTAGGGAAAAGCGACTGCAAACCGAAAAGCTTGCTGAAAGCAACCCAGGGAGTTGGGAAACCACGTCGGCAAGCAACCTGAAAGCTGCCATCAGGATTTAGCACTTTGCAACCAGCAATGCCGCAGTCCGTGTGCGTTTCCATAAAGTCGTGCATTACTTGCAAAGTATCATTTCGTAGCAGGGTATCAGGATTGAGAATAAGAAGGTATTTCCCACGAGCTTTTTCGATACCAATATTGTTTGCACGAGCGAAACCAATATTCTCGGGCAAAGCAATAAATTCAACTTCCGGAAATTGAGGACGCAAGTAATCGACCGAACCATCAACAGAATTATTATCAACGACTATTGTTTCGATAGAGAGATTGCCTGTTGCTTCGCGAATTGATTGCAGGCAAGCACGCAAAAAATCTTTTACATTGTAATTTACAATAATTATTGATATGTCGGGATTTTTTACCACGCTAATCGACGAATTCTGTTATTACATTTGTTTTTTGACGTTCCTCGAATTTGCTCTTTTGCTTTAATAGTCGCTTGTAGCAAAGTCGCAGTTTCCAGACAAGCCATACAGCTTCGAAAATAATGTGTTTGCTCATTTTCGAGACACCGGAACGCCTATCGATGAAAATAATAGGGATTTCTTTGATACGTCCGCCTGATTTCCAGATACGGTAATTCATCTCAATCTGGAAGCCGTAACCATTAGTGCGGATAGAAGTTAAATCTATTTTTCTTAGAGCATCGGCACGGAAACATTTGAAACCACCGGTAGCATCGGCAACGGGCATACCGGTGATGATGCGAGTGTATAAATTAGCACCGTAGCTAAGCATTAATCGAGAAAGTGGCCAATTAACTACATTTACACCTTTGGAATAGCGGGAACCAATAACTAAATCAGCATCTTGCAGAGCTTCGAGTAAACGCGGAAGGTCTCGCGGGTCGTGCGAAAAATCGGCGTCCATTTCGAAAACAACGTCAAAACCTTTATCCAGAGCCCAGGAAAAGCCATCGCAATATGCAGTGCCCAATCCCATTTTGCCCTGACGCTGCATTAAATGAATTTGACGGTTGTTTCTCATCAGCTCTTTTACTTTTTCGGCAGTGCCATCAGGTGAATTATCATCTACAATTAAGATGTGAGTGTCAGGCAAGCTCTCGAAAATTGCATTGATAAGATTTTCGATGTTATCAATTTCATTATATGTTGGGATAACAACAATTTTTTTCATAAATGCTCCCTATTAGGTTTGACCGTGCCCACGAAAAACAAGCATAATAGTCCGAATAATAATTTCAAAATCAAGTTTCAAAGAGAAATTTTCAATATAATAAAAATCATCTTTCAAACGATTACGAATTTCATCAATACTAAATTCGTAAGATTTATATTTGACTTGCCACCAACCGGTAATTCCCGGACGAACTAAATGACGACGTTTGTAGTAGGGCACTTCTTTTTTTATT
>JAKIZO010000025.1:15891-32442 GCA_022707965.1 Bacteroidota bacterium | reverse complement strand
CCACTTCCTCCACAAGTTGGACACGTTGCATAGCCACTATTTGCTTTTGCACCACTGCCCTGGCAGGCTTCGCAACGTCCCATCTTTTTTACTTTAAGTGTTTTATCAACTCCATTTGCAATTTCTTCTAATGTTAATGCCAATCGAACTCTTAAATCCGAACCACGTTCGCCCATATCTCTTTTCTGGGAACGCCTTCTGCTCGATGTTCCGAAAAAGTCATCAAAAATACTTCCACCAAAAATATCACTGAACCTTGAAAAAATATCGTTAATATCAGAATATCCTGAGAAACCAGCACCACTATTCCCAAGCCCTCGATGACCGTATGTATCATATCTTTGTCTTTTATCAGGGTCGCTAAGCACATCATAAGCTTCGGCTGCTTCTTTGAATTTTTCTTCTGCTTCGGGATTTCCGGGATTTCTATCAGGATGATATTTCATTGCTAACTTACGATATGCAGATTTAATCTCATCAATCGATGCAGTTCGTGATACGCCTAATACCTCATAATAATCTCTTTTTTCCATATCTTCAAAAGAATATTTAGTTATACATCCAAATTATATATAAACGATTATTCAATTAATATATTTACAATTCTCAATTATTTGTGAATAAGAAAATGTATTGTATTTTTCACTTATAAATATTAATTTATAGATAATATTAAAAACCTATTGTTATTTTTTATGAGCCGCAAAATATTAATAGTAGAAGATAACGATATTATTGCACAACAATTGAGTTTTTTCCTTCAAAGACACAATTTCATTACTGCGACTTGCTCGACAGGCGAAGAAGCTCTGAAACTTGTTATGGATTTTTGCCCTGATTTGATACTTATGGATATTAGATTAGCTGGTGAAATTGATGGTATTGAAGCTACTTCGAAAATCAAAAAAATATACAACTGCCCGATTATTTTCTTGACTTCTCACACTGAAAATTCTATTGTTGAACGTGCCTTGCTTGTCGAACCTGACGGTTTTATCTCAAAAAATATATCTCACTCAGAGCTTAAAGTTCAGATTGATTATCAGATTAAAAAGTATCAAAAGATAAAAGAACAACTTGATAAAGTCAAATCCTTAGAAGATAACATAAAAATCTACGAACTTATTTTTAATAATGCAAAAGATGCTATTTTCTATCTAAATGAGAATTTTGAAGTAAACTATTTCAACCAAGCTTCTGAAAACCTTTTTTCTTTTAAAGCAGAGAACATAATTGGAAACAAGCTCTTTGACTTAATTGTTGATGAACGAGACAAATCCTCATTTTTCGAAGAGTTGGTTCAAATAAAGAAAATCGATGAAGATAAATTATTCTATAAGAAATTTTTGTTAAATCTCTGTAAAACTGATGGTGAGGTTTTCCCTGCCGAATTATATTTAGGAAAAGTTATTGATAGAGGTAAGATTTCTTATTGCTGTTTTATTAGGGATATATCCGAACAAATTAACGCAGAAGAGCAAGTCAAGAAATTAATCGAAGAAATGCAATTCAATAAGGAAATTATTGAGCAAAATGCTTCCGAGCTTGTGCAACTTAATGCAAAATTAGTTGAATCCGAGGAACAATTAAAGGAACTTAATACAAGCAAAGATAAATTCTTCTCTATCATAGCTCACGATTTGAAAGGTCCTTTCCAGAATTTAATTGGTTATTCTCAATTGTTGGTTCAGGAGTTTGATAGTTTATCTTCTGACGAGATTCGTGAAGTGTCAATTGATTTATATAATTCTGCCAAAAACTTATATCGATTGCTCGAAAATTTGCTTCAATGGTCTCGTTTGCAGCGGGGCGTCATAGAATTCAATCCCGTTGAGTTCGAAATATCATTGCTTGTTTCTCAAAACTTTGATTTATTGCATAATGTTGCAAAGGATAAAAACATTTCACTAATAAGCAATGTCCCCGACAATCTTATTGTTTACGCTGACCTTAATATGATTAACACGGTTATTCGTAATTTATTGACTAATGCTATTAAATTTACAAATTGCGGGGGAAAAATTGAACTAAATGCTACTCTATCAGACGATAATTTCGTTAAAATCGAAGTGAAAGACAATGGAATTGGTATGAGCGAAAATTTTGTAAAAAATGTATTTAAAATTGATGCTGTAAAATCCACACCTGGAACTAACAACGAACAAGGTACAGGGTTAGGACTTATCCTTTGCAAAGACTTTGTCGAAAAAAATAATGGTAAAATCACAGTTGAAAGCAAATTGGGTGAAGGTACTACATTTACTATTTTGCTACCTGCCTCTAATTCTCAATAAACTTTATGTCAATTATTGCTAATAAATATCTACACAAGTTACTACTGAAACCAAAATCTCCTCTATTATCTCAATTATTCGGTGCATATAATACTGCATTTAAAGGTTCTGGACAAGATTATCTGCAATCAAGACTATACGAAGAGGGCGACGACGCAAGATATATCGATAGCCGTGTTACTGCTCGTAATATTGAAATTTACACAAAGGTGTTTACTGATGAACGCCTTCAAGATGTTGTGATTGTTTTCGATATAAGTCCTTCAATTTTCGTTTCATTAGATATTAACAACAGCGATAACAATTTGCTCGAAAATATAGTAATTCTCTTGTCAAATATAGTGCTCTCAAATGGTGATAAATTAGGATACATTGCTTTTTCCGACAAAGTCGAAAGATGCTCAATCCCAATAAATAATCCATCAATCTTGATTGAAATTGAGAAGGTTATAAATGCAAATTCTCGAAAAACTAAAACCAACATTTCTTCAGCCCTTGAATTTCTCTATAAAAACTTCAAACAAAATACTCTTGTTTTTATTATTTCAGACTTTTTTGATGATAATTACTTCGAATTGCTAAAACTTGTTTGTACCAAATTTGATACTTTGATAGTCAATTTAGAGCAAGTTAATTTGCAATGCGACGATGCAATATTATTAGTCAAAGATAGTGAAACAGGTCGCATAAACTATTTAGATTCCCAGAAGGATATTAATAATATTAATTCGCAGAAGAAAATTAGAAGCTATGCAAAATTATTAAACGTTGATTATATTGAAACGTCCAGCATTGATGATTTCATTAAAAAACTATATTTGATAATGAGAAGGCGTATTTTTTATCTAAAATAAGTTTAACAAAGATAATCCAAAGATTGCTGCTGTTTCGCTCCTCAGTCGTCTATTAGCAAAACGCCACTTTTCAATGTTTAATTTGCTTAAAAACTTTATTTCTTTCGTGGAAAAACCCCCTTCGGGACCAACAAGTAATAAAATAGACTTGCTTTCTTGTGGCAAAATTGGCTTTATACCTTGCTCATCAGCAAGAATGATTTTCTCAAATTCAAATTTTATAATGTCTTGTAGATTAATTGGTTCAAAAATGTCAGGTAATCTTGACCTTTTGCATTGTTTCATAGCTGCAATTGCTTTCGCTTGAAGACGTGTTGCGTTCGGTGCTTTTTTGTGAGAGTAATCGGTTAATAAAGGAATAAAGAGCGAAACCCCTAATTCCACAGACTTTTCAAGGATAAATTCAAATCTCTCTCTATCGTGCAAAATCCCTACACCAATTGCAAGCTCTTTCGGAAGTTCTCCATAATTTTCGTCTAAGAAATGTTCAATAATAGCAATATATTCGTCTTTTTTCTCACGTCTGACTGATGCTTGACACATCAATCCAGCTCCGTTGGTAATTAGAATACGTTCATTATCTTTTATTCGTAATGCTCTGAGATGACGAGCTTCGCTATCAGTTACTCTGATAATTTGCAAATTTTTTGATAGTTCGGGTAAATAGATGCATTCCATTACCAGCTTCCACTTAATTTTATCTTCATTTCAAAATCTTTTTGGTCCTGCAATTGATTAGTTATGTTTGAATTTGTTGAACGACTAATCTGAAAAATTATATCATTGAATGCCTTTGAATTTACAGAGATTGGAACCTCAAAACTGATTTCAAGATTTGAAAAATCATAAATATTTCCACCTATCGTCCAGTTGCCAATTCCAAATATAGAGCCACTAAAATTCACTTTGGCAGTTTCTATCCCTTCACCTTCAAATTTAACATCTGCACTTTGGATTACACCTGTTGTTAGAAGTAAGTCTGTCAGCGATTTTGAAGCAAGTTGCGAAATACCCATATTTAAACCTTCATCAAATATGTTCGAAACGCCAAATGTATTATTCGTGCTTTGAACTCCTCTTGGTCTGCCCGTAGCAAGCAAAATAAAAGCATCTTCTTCGATTTTTTTCGTGTCCCCAACAGGGGAATTACCATTCAAAGTATAATCAAGCTTTATTTTAGGTTCTTCCTTTGTTCCTGTAATATAAACATATACAGTGAAATAATTCGTTGTGTTTTTATCAGTATATTTCCCTTCATATTTTGCTTGTAAATCCAAAGTCGGGTTTTCAATTGAACCAGTTGGGAACGAAATATAACCTTTAGTTTCCATTGTTCTGAATATTTTCACTGTCGAACCTTCCTTTAATTCTAATTCCCCACCATATATTCTTGGCATTTGCTCGTTTCTATTTTTCAAATATCGAATTGGGATTGAAGGGTCCTTCGTGCCAATTTTAGCATAAACCTCACCTATTGCACCCATATCAAATAACAATGAGAAGTTTCTAATTTTTACTCTAACATCAATATTCAGTATATCCATAAAATCTGGTTCGGTTCTCGTTACATTAGTAGAAACACTTAATGTGTCAACCTCGTTTAAGAATTTAACTATGCGTTTGCTATCCTTTATCTCGTATGTGAAATTTGATTTTACTATTTGCTTGCTCTGTGTTTGAGGCATTTTGAGTTCAGCATTGATAATTACAACATTGCCTTCGATGTTGGGTTCCTGCATTGTTCCGAAAAACCTGATGTAATCGTCCTCAGTGCCAATTACTAAATTGCCAAATACATCAGGCATAGATTTTTTTGAGGCATCACTGAGTACCATTATTTTTTCGGCACTTGCTTTAATATCGATATAATCAATTCCATTTTCATTTAATCTAACATAACCCGAAATATCTGCTTTTCCATCTCTTAAATCTCTGTTGGTATTTCTCAATAATACCCTTTCAATATTGATTAACTTGTTCGAGAAAGAAACTTGTGCATTGGCTCTATAAGCAATATTTGTATTATCAAGAAGGAAAAATCCGTCTGAAATTTCAAGATTGCCCGAATAATTAATATTATCAGGCAAATATCCAAATATTCTTGCATTGATTTTAGTTGTGCCTTGCAACTGAGAAATATTCGGGACGAATTTTGCGAATGGTGCTAATGATAATTTATTGGCAAAAACATCAATTTCAAATAATTTGCTTTCATCAAATACCTTTCTGGTCGTGTCTGTTCCTAAATAAATTGGCAACTGACGAACAAAAATCTCTATTGGTTTGCTTGCTTGGTTTGCAAGAGTTGCACCGCCTCGAAAAATCCCATTACTGCTTGTTAAGTCTAACTTCAAATTACCCAAAAAATTATTATCGATTGATAAATTATCAATATTGCTATTTAATGAAATATCAGGATTAATCAGGTTCCCTCCACAGTTTAGTGAGATATTAGCGACGCCATCCAGCTCGATAGGCATCTTCTGCCCAAACAATCGATATATCTCACCTAAATTTAAGTTAGTTAACGTTAGATTTAAATTTTCCGCACTATTATTGAGAATTGTCCCCGATAGAATTAATTTTTCAAAACCCTTTCGCTCAATTTGAAGATTATCAATATTGATGAAATTGTCTGCAATTGTAAATTGTATGTTTCTGTTGTTTGTCCATAATTGTTCTTTATATTTTATTGCCAAGCTATCAGCTGTGATAGTAACAAATTTTGTGGAAAAATCTATTGCACCTTTCGAAAAAACTGAATACGCTCTATTGTATTCTGTTTCAATATTGTAATTTAAAATCTGCTCAGCATAATAAACATTAATATTTGTCTTATCTAATTGATTTTTGTTGATTATTACTGAACTATCGGAGATAATTTCTGCTTCAATATATGAAAGTTGCGGATTGTGCAGACTATCAACATTAACGTTATAAACTACATTGAGATTGGATTTATATATTGATAAATTGAAATCATCGTTTAAAATATTGAAGTTATCGAGTTTAAGGGTATCAACTGATAAATATGAATTTCTTGAATTATTATAATAGGTCAACTTGCTATAAACAGCACCTGAAAACGCCATTTCACTAAAAAACAAATTTATAAAAGATAAATCTTTAAAATTGACTGATAAGTCTATGTAGCTACAGCTATCAAGCAATAATTTGGGATAATTAACTTCAATTGTATCTTGCGGTTTGTAAAACTTAACTGAATATGAAATATCATTACTCAATTTTTGACCAATAAACTCAAATTGCTTTGCAATGTTTTCGAAAACATTTAACGTCGAGAAATTCCCAACCAACTTTATTTCAGCAAAATCACTTTCTAATTCAAATAACTTGTTTCGAGCATTAAAATTAACGCCCACATTAATTTGAGTTGGTTTATACGAAATTTTCTCATTCCTTATTTTTTTTATATCAATGTTAATATCAGCAACTGCATCATCAATATTAAAATTGCTTCCTTGAATTTTTATTTCAGAGGTTAATAAATCAGGCAAATCCTCGTTTCTTAATAACTTTCTAAGATTCAAAGAGTTCAAGAAAATATCAAAGTTGTAATCAGGCTGTTTGATGTTTTTTAGGCTTGCTCCGCCAGTAATATTAATACTTCTATTTATTATTGTGTCATTATCAAATTGAATAAAAAACTTACCTATTTCAAGTTGATAATTCTTGTAATTTGCTACTAATTCTAATTTGTTAAAAGAAATATCCTCTATGGTAGAATTATTTGAATTAATATTGACACTTGCATTTAATTCATCTAATGATGTTCCCACGCCATTAATTGAAATCTGAGAATTCAAATTTCCTCGAAATGCTTTTTCTGGGATTACCGCAGCTAACTCAAAGTTGTTTGTTGAAATATTCAAATTATATCTAATTGGTTCGGCGAATATGAGTTCTGCTTTTCCTGATAAAATGCCATTATCCACTTGAATGTCAAAATTTGAGAAAATTTGCCTTTCGTTACCACTTATTGCCATATTTCGTAAAAGAAGATTCCTAAAATCTGGTAAATCTTTTGATATTTCCGGGATAATATTGCTCAAAGAATTTCTATCAATTTTGGAATCGACAATATTTATCTTAAACATTGGTTCATCTAATAGATTTGCAATTTGACCATTAATATATAATTCTATGTTTTCCGTTAACAAGTTTAATTCGTTAATACTAAGTTGCTCAAAAGTGCCAGCAGCACTTAATTGTATATCGTGCTTGCCCAGTATTTTTATAGGTAATTCTGTAAACCGTTCGACAAAATCATTGTTGTAATTTGCAAGATATAGTTCTAATCTTAAATCAGCTTTCTCAATATTGCTTTCGCTTGATAATAAATTGCAATCCTTTATTGATAATTGGGAATTTGCATTAAAGAAATTTGTGTTGATAATTAAATTTTCAGCAACTAATGAATTAGTATCAATCGAAAAATTCCCTTGAAATTTCTCAATTGCTATTCCAGAAGGAACATCTAAGGCAGAAAGTTGCTTAATCTTACTCTTAAATGAATCATAATACAAATTCCCCTCAAAATTACATTTCAAATTAAGCTTTTCTAAAACTAAATAATCCGAGCTAAATTTACCGTTTTCAGGCATTGCTTCAAGTGAGTCAATGTAGCAAAACCTTCCGTTTTTTATCTGAATGCTTTTAGCAATAATTTGCAATTGAGACCTGGTGTGTGAAGTATCTTCCGAGGGTTCTGCAATACGGTCATAATTCCAGGTCGAGTCGCTTTTTCTTCTCAATAGTTGTATTCGAGGTTCATTCAATACAATTTTGCTAACGTATATCTTATTTTTTAAAAGTGATTTCAAAGAGAAATCTATCAAGATACTATTGACTTCTGCAAGCGTATCGGTTTGTGTAATTAGTCTAACTTCATCAAATTTTATTCCTCCAACCCCAATTAAATGAATGTCCTTAATCTCTATTTTAGCAAGCAATTGAGTATTAACGATGTTAGTAATTTGTGAAATTATATATTGTCGGAAATTAGAATTATACGATAACAACACAATAAATAATGAAACGCCAACAAGTATCGATAAAACTATGTAAGTTAACAAAAATAGGAATCGTTTAATTTTACTTTGCTTTTTATTCATAAAACAAAATTTTGAATAATAGTATTTTATTTTTAATTTTCTCAACTGATAAATTAATTAAAAAAAATATCTTTCTAAAATGATTGTTCAAATTTGCCAGATGAAGGAATAAAATAGATTATGAGAAATAGATTATTAATTATCTATAGCGTTTTTGTTGTTGCTACTTTTGCAGGTTTCTCCTATTGGATTTATAGTTATATTGAAAATTGGTTTTATGATAATCTCGACAACAATTTATATTTATCAGCAAAAAGTGTTGAGAAATACTTGAAGCTGTCCTCAATACAAGAGAAAAAAAACAGCTTAATAGACAACAATTTGCACTCTCTTGAAATTCTAAAGAACATTCACGAATCTATTTCTCTCAATCCTAAAAGGTATTTTATTCAGATTTACGACAAGGACAACTCAACTATATGGAAAAGTAGTAACTTAAATGATTTTAATTTACCAATTCTTCCTTCCAAAGAAGAACTTAAAGAACTCAGAACTTACGCAAAAGAAATCGAAAAATATGATACTGTGCCTAAATTCATTTTTCGTCAAAACTTATCTGGTCAAGTCGGCGACACTGTTTTTGCAATAATTCCTTTCGAAAACAGCAAACTTAGATTATTTTTGATGAAAAGTGATGTTGGCAATATTTCTATCGGGTATTCTTTATCTCGTTTTGAATTATTTCTAAGCGACATTCGCAGAATATTTTTTATTGGAATACCTATTATTGCGGCTATTTTGATTTTATTTTTGTTTGTAATCTCATTTATAGGTCATTCACAAACCAAAAAAGTAAAAGAAGTGTTGGATAGAATTGCAGAAAGCCAATTAGAAAACTTTGATTTATCTGAAATTAGAGATAAACAGGAATTTAAATTCTTTGTCGATTCTCTGGAAAAACTATATTCAGCTTCCCAGAAAAAACATAATCAAATACTTAACTTTGCTTATGATGCTTCTCACGAACTTAAAACGCCGCTGACGATTCTTCGAGGTGAGTTAGAGCTCTCTTTGAATTCTGCTCAAACAGTCGAAGATTATCAGGAGGTTGTCGCAAGTGCATTGGATGAAGTGATACGTCTATCTAATGTGGTATCAACTGTTCTTGAAATTGCTCGTGCTGAAAACTCAAATCATTCCTTGAATTATTCCACAGTTAATCTTAGCGATGTTGTTAATGATATTTGCGAGGATATGGAAATTGTTGCCGACGAAAAAAATATTAAGATTTTTAAAAATATCAATAACGAAGTATTAATAAATGGTGATAAAAATAAAATTCAACATATTATTATTAATCTATTGGATAATTCGATTAAATATACTCCAAATGGTGGCGAAATAAAAATATCTCTATACAATTCACAAAATTCCGCAACTTTAATTGTAGAAGATAATGGCATAGGAATTCCATCTGAACAAATACCTAATATTTTCCAAAAATTTTATAGAACTCCAAATGCAAAAAAAGTTGGCGTGCAGGGGACAGGTCTGGGACTTTCTCTTGTGAAATCAATTGTAGATTTACATAAAGGCAATATCACTGTTGAAAGCCAGGAAAACAAAGGAACAAAAATAACTGTATCATTTCCCATCGGAAAAAATAATGAATAAGCATTTAATTGTAGCAATAACGGGTGGTTTTGCTACTGGAAAAACCACTGTTGCAAAAATTATCGAGGATGAAGGCTATCCCGTAATTTATACCGATTTATTAGCAAAAGAAGTAATGACCAATGATAAAAACATTATTAATTCAATAATTGATTGCTTTGGCAGCGATGCTTATAATGCTGACAATTCAATAAATACTCAATATTTAAGTAATTTGGTGTTCAGTAGTCAAGAAAAATTAGATTTGCTCAACAAAATTGTGCATCCAAAAGTTATTGAGTTAATGGAGCAACGGCTTTACGAATTAGTTAATTCTGGCTATAATTTAGTCTTTGTAGAAAGTGCATTGATTTTTGAAACAGCGTTGCAAGATGGATTTGATTATATTATCTGCGTTTCTTGCGACCCAAAAATTCAAATTCAACGTGGTATGCAACGACATAACCTTTCAGAGCAGGAGATTTCGAAAAGAATCAACTCACAAATCCCAATCGCAAAGAAAGAAGAACTTTCCGATTTCATTATTAAAAATAATAGTTCAATTGAAGATTTGAAGCAATCAACACTTTTAGTATTGAATATTTTAAAAGCATCACTTTGATGACGCGAATAATAATAGTCTATGATTCTTTTCGTCTCTTTATATTTATTTGATTGTTTGGTATTTATTTATACTACTTTTTTATGAAAAAACGAACAATAATAGATGATGAATTAAAAGAAATAGTAATTCGCGGTGCAAGAGAACACAATTTGAAGAACATTTCATTGGATATCCCGCGAGAAAAATTAGTTGTAATAACAGGGTTATCGGGTTCAGGCAAATCAACCTTAGCCTTTGATACTCTCTATGCCGAAGGACAAAGGCGTTACGTCGATTGTTTGTCGCAATACGCAAAACAATTCATCGGTGTAATGAAAAAGCCCGATGTAGATTTGATTGAAGGATTGTCCCCCGCAATTTCTATTGAACAAAAAACTATTCCTCACAATCCACGTTCAACTGTTGGAACCGTAACAGAAATATATGACTATCTGAGATTGCTTTTTGCAAAACTCGGAACGCAATATTGTCCCACTTGCAATATCCCTGTTAAAAAAAAGACCGATGAACAAATAAAAAATAGTATTCTCAGCAGGTTTAATAATCAAAAAATAACTATTCTTGCACCCGTTATTCGAGGTAGGAAGGGAATCTATAAAGAACTTTTTCAGCAGTTAATTGCCAATGGATTTACAAAAGTTAGAATTAATGGTGAAATAGTTAGTTTATCAGATATTTCTGGTGTGCAACGCTATAAGCAACACGATATAGATGTCGTTATCGATAGACTTACAGTAAATGAAGAATCATTTTTCAGGTTGGCTCAATCCTGCGATTTAGCATTGCAATACGGAGATGGTGTTCTAATAATCAACTATGGTGAAGGGGTTTTCAGTTCCGATGAAATTTTCTCAACGCATAATACTTGTCCCTCTTGCGGTCGTTCATTTCAAAAGTTATCTCCAAACAGTTTTTCATTTAATTCCACTTACGGTGCTTGCCCGAATTGCAATGGAATTGGGGAAATTTTCTCTGCATACGCAGATACTGTTGTGGTTCAACCCGATAAATCTATCGAAGATGGTGCTTTAGCAATATTTAATAAAAATGAATATGAAAAACTGTATTCGGTTCTGGTTAAAGTATGTTCCGAAAACAACATTTCAATCAAAAAACCTTGGAATGATTTCAACGAAAGTGAAAAAAAATTCCTTCTTTTTGAAAAATACGAACTTTTACAGAAGAATTCTAAAACAAATAAAGGGTATAATTTAAATATTTTTGAAGGGATAATTCCTACTTTAAACAATTTATATGAAATGATAAAATCATTAAGGACTAATATAGATGGAATTAGTTCCTCTCGGCTTGAAAATATAATGCAATACAGAACCTGCAACGTTTGCGAAGGGAGCAGATTAAAAAGTGAAAGTATAAATGTTCTAATCAACAATCACAGCATTAAAGACATTATTCAATGGAATATTCCAAAGGCAATTTCATTTTTTAGAGATTTAACAAATCATATCGACAAAAGAAACGAAATTATCGCAAACACTGTTATTAAAGAAATCATTACCCGACTTGAATTTTTAGAAAATGTTGGATTGTCATATCTAACATTGGGTCGTTCTTCAAAAACTTTATCAGGTGGGGAAGCCCAACGTATTCGATTAGCATCGCAAATTGGTTCGCAGCTTGTTGGTGTGATGTATGTTTTGGACGAACCAAGCATCGGGTTGCACCAACACGACAACATAAAATTAATCAACTCACTTAAAAAATTGAGAGATTTAGGCAATTCCGTTATTGTTGTCGAACACGATAAAGCAATGATTGAGCAGTCCGATTACATCATTGACCTGGGTCCTGGTGCGGGTATTCACGGTGGCGAACTTGTAATTTCGGCAAGTACCAAAGAATTAAAGCTTTCAAGAAATGGAAAATTTAGCAACTCACTTACAGCAAAATATCTCAAAGGTATTAGTAAAATAGAAGTTCCTGCTGAACGCAGACAACCTAATGGTAAGTATATCAAATTATTCGGAGCAAAAGGGAACAACTTAAAGAATGTTAATCTGGAAATTCCGCTTGGATTATTCATTTGCATTACAGGTATGAGTGGTTCTGGCAAATCAACTTTGATTAACGAAACTCTTTATCCATTGCTTTCTAATTACATCTATAAAACAAATTATAAGGTGCATCCTTATGATAAAATCGAAGGATTGGATTATATTGACAAAGTCATAGAAATTGACCAATCTCCAATTGGACGTACTCCACGCTCTAATCCAGCTACCTACACGGGACTTTTCACTTTGATTAGAGACTTTTTCTCAATTTTGCCTGAAGCAAAAATCCGTGGATATAAACCAGGGCGTTTTTCCTTCAATGTCAAAGGTGGTCGATGCGAAGATTGTGAAGGTGCGGGATTAAAGAAAATAGAAATGAATTTCCTGCCTGATGTCTACGTTACCTGCGACACTTGCAACGGAAAACGATATAATGATGAAACATTACAGGTTAAATATAAAAACAAATCTATTGCTGATGTTCTTGATATGACTGTCGAAGAAGCACTGTCTTTCTTCAATGAGATACCTAAAATTAAAAATAAGCTCCAAACTCTATTTGATGTTGGGCTTGGTTATGTAAAACTTGGTCAGCAAGCACCTACTTTGTCTGGTGGCGAGGCTCAACGCGTCAAACTTGCAACCGAACTTTCCAAAGTTAGCACCGGAAAAACTTTATACCTGTTCGACGAACCAACAACTGGCTTGCATTTCGAAGATATTCGGATTTTGCTCGAACTGCTTCACAAATTAGTTGATAAAGGTAATACCGTAGTAGTCATCGAGCATAATCTTGACGTTATTAAAACTGCTGACTGGGTCGTCGACTTAGGTCCCGAAGGTGGTGAAAAAGGTGGTGAGATAATTGCCGCTGGTCCTCCCGAAAAAATTGTGGAGATGAAAAAAGGTTACACCTGGCTATATTTAGAAAAAGAACTAAAAAGTTGATGAACAAATTTAACCATTGTATAAAATTCTTCATTTTTTTCATAAAATTCAAAATTGATAATTTTTAGTAAGTTAAAATCACTATTAAAGTTAGAAAATCAATCAATTTTATTCCAACCTTTGGCATTTCATTTGTTCTTACTTTTAAAGTTATATTAATTTGGGTGAAAAATGATATTTAATAATCATTTATTTAAAAATCGTGTTCCCCTGATGAATAGGGCACTCGATGCGTATGCATTGAGATTAAGGACAATATCGAAAAACATAACTAACGTTAATTCTCCTCATTATAGACCCGAAATGGTAAAATTCGAAGAACTATTTCAGAGACAGGACGTTGTTCTCAAAGGAAGCAGTTCGGACGAAAAGCATATTCCCATAGGTAAGTCTCCAAATGAGGTCGAAGGGGAAATAAGTCCAACGCCAATTCCCGAACCTGAAATTTACTTTTCTGGGGAAACTCACGTAAATATTGATAAAGAAATGTCGGAATTGGCTAAAAATCAAATCCGTTTTCAGTTCGTTTCGCAACAAATGGCAAGATTTTTCAGAGGTCTATCCTCTGCAATAACTGGTAATCCTGCACAAAATGTATAATAGGGGAGAGTGATTATGCCAGAGAATATTTTTGCTTCGTTTGCTATCAGTGGTCAGGGTATGAGTGTCCAGCGTATGCGGCTTTCTGCTGTTGCTAACAACATTGCAAATGCGAACACAACAAAAGGCGTTGATGGCAAACCTTACAAAAGAGAAGTCGTTGTTGTTCGTGCTATTCCAGGTAGCCCTTTCGAGGAAAAAGTCCATCAGCAAATAGAATTAAAACGAACAAGTCCTGACCACGCTCCAAATGCCAGGATGGGAACATACCCACCCGATTACAGCGTTCTTAAAGCACGCACTGCACGAGATAATTCGCCCGATAGACTGGTTTACGACCCAACTCATCCCGATGCCGACGAACAGGGCTATGTTCACTATCCGAACGTCAATATTGTTACTGAAATGGTTGAGATGATTTCTGCACAACGTGGTTTTGAAGCAAATACGGGTGTGATTACTGCTGCAAAAAATGTGGCACGAAATTCGCTTGAAATTTGATGCATAATTTAAGTTTTTGCTCTTTTTGTCGATAATTGTGATGTTGAATAATTCGATTAATTATTATGAAAGTCAATTTACTGAATAAATACAGAGATGTCTATTCAACAAATATTGACGAACAACTTGCCAATAATGGGGTTGCTTTAAGAAAAAACAATTTAAAGCAAAATCAGATGGCAAATTCTAATAATTCCCAGGAAATTATCACAAAATCAGAACGAAACTTTTTCAAGCAAATGTTCCCCGAAAATTCAAATCAAATAGAAAAGCACGTTGTATTTAATCGAAATGGCAAGCTTCAAGATATTCAAGTTTCCAAAGGTATTATTTTTGACGGAAAGTTTTAGTTTTGTCCTTTTGTATCGATTATCTGAGGCGATGTTTTACGTTTTCTCAAAGTAGTTACAGTTGGAATTTCAATTTTGTGCGATTTTGCTGGTTCAATCTTATTTTTCTTATAATCATTATCTTTTTTATTAATATTTTTGTTAATTTGCTTATCATTTATTTTTTTATTGTAACTTTTCTTTTTTTCAACTTTTTTCTCATCTTTATTTTTAAGAGATTTTAGATAATTTGAGTGTTTTTTTGCTACAAATTCCTTTTGTCTGTAAAATTTATCAATAATATTATCCATAATAGGTATCATTTCATCGGGATAAAGATAGACCATAAAAACTCTATCGCCTTCCTGCTGCTCTATTTTCGGGAGTTCTTCTGTGAATTTCTTTGTATAAATGGAATTAATCCAATTTGCAATTCGCCGCAAATCTTTTCTACTGAACGATTCCTTTTTTAAGCAAAGCCTCTGATAAACAGTTGCGGGCATATAAATAAAACCTATAAAATTTACATCGATACGTCAAGCAAAATAAAATTAAAAAAATAAACTTCAAAAAGATATTTTCAAATTCGTATTTTTATCATTCAATAATAATATTAATTCCTAATGCTTCTTCAAGCAAACCTACTCTTCGATTTGCGCCCCAGATTTCAATATCATACGATTCTTCGCTTGCAGGGATAAGCTCGATGGCAACTGTTCTACCTTTAAGATTAATATTTACGTCCTGAACATACTGTTTGCGACGACGGTCAATTCCTTCGCTAAGTCGTAATATCCCCGCCAATACTTTTACCATTTCCTGCTTTTTGAATGGAAGACTTGTGAATTCAAGGTGCTTTTTTTTAGGATGGCTTTTTCTATGGTAGCGAGCAATTATTCCAATTATTTCCGCTTCATCGTTAGTAAATCCAGGCATATCGCTATGAGTAATAATATAATAACTATGCTTATGATGCTGGTCGTGCGATATAATATATCCTACGTCGTGAAGTAAAGAAGCCGCTTCCAATATTTCTCTTTCATAAGAACATAATTTGTGAAAAATTGAAATTGCATCGAATATTTTAAGTGAAATGTCTCTTACGTGTTCCGAATGCTTCAAATCAACCTGAAACTTGTGGCATAAATTCAATACAGTTTGGTATCTCAAATGAGTTAGATGCTTATATTCGTTCAATTCTTTAATTTTTTGGACTGTATCGAAAACAATACCTTCACGAAGTGCATACGGAGAAATCAAAATTTTATCAATATTGAGCTCTTTTATGAAATGTTCAAAAATTAACGCACCCGCAAGAATAATATCAGCACGTGCTTCGTCAATACCAGGTAGAGACTGCCTCTCTTTTACAGACGTTGTTTTTGAAATTGTGTTTATAACTTCCAGCAGGTCTCGTGCTTGAATTGTTATTCCGTTCAATACATCTGGTATTTGTTGCCCTTTCATTGCAAGAACCATTCTTGAAAGAGTTTGAATTGTCCCTGAACAGCCTACAACCAACTGAAAACCAATTTCACCGATTTTTCTTATTTCAGGAGCCCATTCTCCTCGAATGTATTCCCTGCATAACTTAACTGCTTCTTTACTGGATTTGCCATTTTCGAAAAAACGTTTTGTTAATCTAATGGCACCTAAC
>JAKIZO010000025.1:301-15881 GCA_022707965.1 Bacteroidota bacterium | reverse complement strand
TAACTTTTCGCTATTTACGTGAATTAAATTCCCTACTTTACCAATTATTGTCTCAGTTGAGCCTCCCCCAATATCGATAACTAACGTCTGTTTATTATATATTGGTAGTGCGTGCAACGCTCCTAAATAAATCAATCGACCTTCTTCCACCCCTGATACAACCTCAATTTCAACTCCTACTTCGCTTAGCGCTCTATCCTGAAAAACATTCTTATTCAATGCTTCACGCACAGCACTTGTAGCAACTGCTCTTATTATTGCTTTTTCTGAACGAGCAAGTTCAGAAAAAGCCTTTAGCGTTGCTATGCCACGTTCTATTGCCGCCTCTTCCAGATATTTCATATCAGTTCCGCTCGAACCGAGCCGAACCATTTCCTTCTCTCGTGTGATGACATTTAATATGCCTTTTCTATCTACTGATGCTACAATTAAATGAAAAGAGTTTGTTCCTACATCAATTGCTGCAATAACGGGTGATTTATCTAACGATATTTCCATTTTCACTTTTTCCTTTTTGCTTCACCAACTAATACCTCAACCTTTTCATCTTTGTAAATAACTTCCTCTTTTGTATTTACTTCTGTTTGATTGCTAACATTGCTTATATTTTGACTTTCATTGAAGTATCTATTAATTTTAGACAAAACGCTTGTGATTTTTCTGTAAACCAGGTAACCGCCAATTATTCCGATTAATAAAAAAATTATCAAGTATTTCATTGCACTTCCACATTACTTTAAAAATTTGGTGAACTTATTTATTCTATCAGAGTAAAAACACAAATAAATATTGTTAGAAAACAATTTGCTACTTATCTTATTGATTATATACAATGCAATTCCAACATATAGCCACAAATTTGCATAAATCAAGAAACTGCTTGAAAAGAAGTTTACTGTTACGGTTTGTATCATTAAAAATAAGGTAACTCCTAATAATCTTGATTGTGAAAGCGTTAATTCTAAATCTTGATTTTTATAATACTTAATTAAGAAATAAAAAATACTTGTAAAAATTCCTAAAATCGCAATTGCTCCAATTAGTCCCATTTCCGAAAGAGAATTTCCAAAAATATCGTGTGCGAAATTAATGTTTTTATTTTGATTTAGATAGAAATTCCCAAGACCACAGCCTGTTATTGGAGATTTTTGCCATATTTCAAATCCCGTTTTTATTATTTCTGTTCTGTATTTAAATGATTCGCCTGTAATTTGTCGGTCGCTGCCTTCAATAGTTTTGAATATTCCTTCAATTCGGGTGTAAAAAAGTTCTATTGGACTTGTTTCAGTATAATATTCTATGATTAAAGCTGTTATAATGAGTATTACCGAAGAAGTAATCATTATTACAAGAAATTTTTTAGCGAAATTTCTATACTCAAATATCATTAATCCAAGAAAAAATGCCACCACACAAAGAATTGCTGTTATCGAAAATGTTGCCAGAAGTGCAATAATGGTTAATACGAGTATTAGAATATTCATAAACCTGTTTTTAATAAATGGTTCTTGCTTTCTTATATATGGCACAATTTGAAAAATCAATATTGAGGACAAAAAAATCGCATAGTAAGATGGTTCTGTAAATATAGATGTAGCACGATACAAATTCATAAATTGAATGCTAATTTGTGTAATGTCCGACATTTCGAACATACCTCTGTAAACCATTGATACATTGTTTATTGGTAGCCAGGCAAGCGGTAAATTGTATAATCTTGCGAATAGTTGGTAAATTCCGAATATATTGATAAAGATTGAATATATTAATAGTGTTCGTATTAGTTTGTCCCAAAAATTTTCCGAAAAATTGTGTGAATAAAACACAAAAACCACAAAATACACAAAAATAAAGTGTACTAACGTTTTGAAATATTGAAAAATGGCTTCTGAATTCCCAGAAAATAGCGGATATAATCCCGATAAAATTGAACTTACAAACAGTAATATGATAAAATGCAAAACAATGTTATTATTGATTGCTATTTTTTGCTTGCTTGAAATTAGTTCAAGAGCAAAAAAGATGTATAATAGCAGTAATACAACATCGATAATTTTGACGCCGTAGCCTGAGACGGAAAACAACATAAATCCATCAAATGGATACACTAAAAAAGATAATATTAGCAGACGTTCAATCAATGCTATTCCTTAAAATGAATAGCAAGCCATATTGTTTCCTCGTTTGGGGCAGTCTCGCTTACTCTGTGTTCTTCGTTTGATTTAATCAGAACATAATCACCAGGCTGCATCAAACAATCCTCGCCTTTGTCTTTAAATTTCAGTTTTGCCCACCCTTTCAGCAGAAAGACAAGTTCTGCTCTTTCTTGACGAAGCCACACACCGTCAGGCGTTCGCTGACCAAAACTGATAATTCGCTCAACGTAAAAATTCTCTTTCTCCAAAATAATATCAAAGATTTCCTCGCTTAAATCAGTGAAATTATGTTTATATAATGACTTCATATATTTTCCCCATAATTTATTCACAAAGTTAATTTTTTTGTGCTACTTTTTAAAGTTTAAATTTACATTTGATTTTATTATTTTACGCAACAATTACATTAAAGAATTTATGAACTTTCTAATTTGTATCTTTATTGGTTATTTAATCGGTGCTATTCCGGCAAGTTACTTGATAGTCAAGTTATCTACGGGCAAAATCCTATTTCAGGAAGGTTCCGGCAATGTCGGTGCAATGAATAGCTACGAAATAACTCAAAACAGATACATTGGCATTGTTTGTGGTTTAGCTGATTTGCTCAAAGGTATTATTTCAGTCTTGCTTGTTTTTTATTTTTTCTCTAATGATTTACTTTATTCAGTAGCTCTTTTTGCTGCTGTTTTAGGACACAATTTCAGTGTTTTTATTAAATTTCGAGGTGGGCGAGGGCTTGCAACAGCAGCGGGTGGAATGCTGCTTATTAATCCCGTGTGGGTTCTGCTCTGGTTGCTGCTATTTTATTTTTCCAAAAAGAAGATTTCAGATAACGTTCATATAAATAACATCATTGCAACTCTCTTTTCAGTTGCGATAGCATATTTTATTCCTTTATATTTCTATAAAATCACAAATATGCCTCTATTAATGAACTTTTCTTCATTTAAGTTGCTCATCACTTCTATTGGAATATTAATAATTATCAAACACATTAAACCAATTAGAGATTTATTGGCTTCCGGAAATTTTTCTGACAATCCATAAGTCTTGCGGATATGGGTTTTCTTTTGTAGCTGGTGGCTCGATATGTTCAATTATTTCTTCATTTGCAAATAGCTTTCGAATGAATTCGGGCGGCTGAAATGAAGAAAATACTCGATGACCTTCATATTCTGAGCTTCTGACAACTAATTTACCATCTCTGAATTGCTTCTGTTCCTTAGATGTCAACTTCGGTAAGTAAATTTTCCCTTGTGTAGAAAAAACAAATATCCCTTGTCTTTTAAGAATTCTCAATAATTCTCTTGCCCATTCGTAATGCTTGCTTTCAGAAAGATGAGTGAAAATTGAAAGCCCATAGATAATGTCAAAATAATTGTCTTCGTAGGGCAGTATTGCTTCAAGAGAGTTGTGGTTGAATTCTACTGCTTTTATATTTTCACGGCACCATTTAATTGTCTCGCTATTATAATCAGTTGCGAAAAAAATGTTATTACCAAGCACATTTGGAAAATGCCTTACAATTCGAGCAGGACCGCAACCCCAATCTAAGATTCTAACATTCTGCAATTCGACATACTTCTCAAATATTGATTTCAGCCACTTTGCTGTCGCCAATCCGCTTTCGTAATATTTTTCGTAATCTAATCTGAATGCTTCATATAGTAAATAATCTGGTGGCAGAACAAAATCGGGATTTTTTTTCTTGAATTTATTGTTTTTCTTGTAATACTTGATTTTATGAAAGTAAAATCTTATTTTATCAATTAAGTAGATAATTTTAAGAAATCTCAATGTTTGTGTTAAATAAGCCTTTATTATTGTCATAATCTCATTTGTGTATAAAAATAATTTCAAATATACTCAATTTGTAAAAAAATCATTATTTTATTATTTCGTTAAACATAATTTATTAATTGAGAATAATTATGAAAAAATTAATAAACCTGATTTTACTTATATTTCTTTTAGTTTCCTGTCAGGAAGGGCTTGCCCCAATTGAGAAAGCAATTATTAAAGGTAAAATCACCTTTGTTGGGGCTCTTCCACCAGATTCTCTGATTAAAGATTTGCGAGTTGTTGCTTTCAATAATTATCCGCCCAGAGATATTGTTTCGGAAGTGCTCACAGGTAATGCCATCTTTACTGAAAGTTTGCTGCCAATCAAGAACCAAGAATGCAACTATTTCATTGAAATTGACAAATTCCCTTCTACTATTGCATATTTAGTAGTTGCTCGACAATATGGCACTTTATTCGAATGGGATGTTGTCGGTATTTATTCGAATGATACTGTTAATTATGTCCCTGAAAAGATTGTTCTTTCGAAGCCAGCGACAATAAACATAGATTTTGTAGTTGATTTCAATAAAAAGTTGCCACAACCATTTTAAAGGATGATTATGAAACTTTTATATAAATTTACTGTTCTATTGATAATTTCATCAAGTTTGTTAATTGCAAAGCCTAAGGGTGGCCTTCGTGGAACAGTTGTTGATGTAGAAACTAATCTGCCTGTGGTTAGTTCAACTGTGCGAATTGAAGGAACATCAATCGGTAGTTTTACTAATCGTGAAGGTAAATTCGAGTTAAAATCTATTCCTATTGGTAAGTATAATCTTCTCATTAGCGCTGTCGGATACGAAACTCAAAAAATTGATGTATTAATTCGAGAAAACAGAGATACAACGCTGGAAATCGGACTTCGTCCGAAAATATTAGTCGCAGGTGAAGTTGTAATTACCGCTAACAAAAAAGTTCAAACAGTTCAGGAAGTACCTATTTCATTAAGCATTATTAAAGGTAACATTTTTAATGACAAATCTATTGTAACAATCGACAAAGCTTTAAAGTATATTCCCGCCATTGAAGTAAATAACGATAACATTAGCATTCGTGGGTCTTCTGGTTTTGCTTTTGGTATCGGGTCAAGAGCAATATTACTCATTGATGGCATACCTGTTTTAAGTGCCGACAATGGTGATATTAAAAGCGATGCTATTCCTTTCCCACTTATTGAACAAATCGAAGTGATAAAAGGAGCTGGTTCGGCTCTTTATGGCGCTTCTGCTTTGGGAGGAGTAATTAATCTGATTACACGCGAACCGAAAGAAAAAATGTATCTTTCAGCTACTTCTAATTTGGGAGTTTATACAAAACCCAAATATAAAAGCTGGCATATTAGCGATGATTTGCAACAATTGCGGCAAGTAAATTTCGCCTATTCTCAACGTTTTGGGAAGTTTGGTGTTAGTTCTTCTGCTTCTTACTCAAAAGATGAAGGGTACCGTCTATATAATCAAGAAGAACACTCAATGTTTTATTTAAAAACCAACTACAATTTTAATGATTTTACTATTCTTAATCTCTCAGGTCAATTCTCTCGTTCATATCGCGATGATTGGGTTTATTGGAATAGTCTCGATAGTGCCACTCGACCGCCAACTTCAACTAATCTTGATAATCAAATCTCATCAAACAAATACTTTTTTGCTGCCGAATTCCGTTCAATCATTTCATCCAATCATTTTTTCACTTTTAAAAATGGTTTTTATCAAACTGAACTTAGAAACGAACTTACTGGAAGTGAATACAGACAGTCGACTGCTCAGAGCATAAATTCCGAAATTCAGTTCAACTCTAAAATTAATGAATTAATAAATTTGACTTATGGTCTTAATTTTATTAATAATAATGTAAAAGCAAAAATTTATGGAAATCAGAACCAGAAATACATATCTGCATACTCTCAAGCAGAAAATAGATTCGGTGATTTGGTGATTACTTATGGTGGCAGGTTCGATGCAGAACAGACTGATTCAATTCACAAAGATTTCTCAAAAGCAAAGGTTGAATTCTCGCCCAAAGCAGGATTAGCATATCGAACTGCTTTTAATTCTACTGTTCGTGCTTCTATCGGCAAAGGCTTCCGTCCCGCTTCAATTGCTGAAAGATTTGCCTCAGTCGCTTTCCAGGGGTTCGAGGTCGTTCCGAATACGAAACTGAAAAATGAAAAAAGCATTTCTATGGAGGTTGGTTATAATTTGCCTCTAATTATTAACTCCGTTCCAATAATTCTCGATTGTTCAATTTATAACAACGAACTATACAATTTAATTGAACCAAAATTTATTACCAATTCTTCTCCAAAAATTCAATTTGTAAATACTACAAGGGCGAGAGTTACAGGTATTGATTTTGATGCAAAATCAATGATTACAAATTATTTCGGAACAGAACTTGCATTTAACGTTATGAACCCTATCGATTTGGATAACAACAAAAAATTGAAATACCGTTCAGTTTTTTCCTCAATTATCAGATTTATCTTTCTCTTTGATAATTTTGAACTTAACGCTGACTACCGATACAAAAGCAAAACTGAACGAGTTGATGATGAACTTCGCTTTCAAATCAAGAATTTTGATGCTCGCGTCCCGGTTCATTTAGTAGATGCCAGTTTGAAATATAAATTCTCTGATTTTAGTATTGCACTTTCTTCCTATAACTTGCTTGATTATTATTACACGGAAGTCCCCGGGAATTTAGGAAAAACAAGGCAAATTGTGC
This sequence comes from Bacteroidota bacterium, assembly GCA_022707965.1. Taxonomy (GTDB): domain Bacteria; phylum Bacteroidota; class Ignavibacteria; order Kapaibacteriales; family UBA2268; genus JAKIZO01. The sequence goes on along the minus strand of JAKIZO010000025.1, from coordinate 9,153 downwards.
TATCAGTTAATTATGTTGCCAATAGATAAAGTAAGGGCAGCGATTTCGCTGCCCTTTGATAGAATAATTTATTTTTTCTTCAGTTCCTGATATTCTTTGATTATTTCGTCCTGAACTGATTTTGGCACAGGTGCATATTTCAAAAATTCCATAGTGAATTCGCCTTTTCCTTGTGTCGCACCACGCAAATCATTTGAATATCCGAACATATCACGCAAAGGAACTTCTGCTTCGACTATCGCATAATTATTTTCAATTGTTGTATTGATAATTATTCCTCTTCTTTGGTTAATTTGTCCGATGATTGTTCCCTGGAACTCTTCGGGTGCAGAAGTTTCCAATTTCATTATCGGTTCTAAGATAATAGGATTTGCTTTTGCAACTGCTTCTCTGATAGCCATTTTTGCAGCAGTTTTGAACGCCATCTCAGATGAATCCACCGGGTGCATTTGTCCATCATTCAATTCAACACGTACTCCAACGATAGGCTTCTCAATTAAATAGCCTTCTGTTAATTGTTCAGCAAAACCTTTTTCGCAAGCTGGAATATATTCTTTGGCAATAACACCACCAACAATTTTATTGAGAAATTCAAACTCTTTATTAGCTTCTGCTTCAATTGGTTCAATATATCCTGCAACACGAGCAAATTGTCCCGCACCACCAGTTTGCTTTTTATGAGTGTAATTGAATTCAGCGCGGTGCGTAATTGCTTCGCGATAAGCAACTTTCGGTTTTCCTACAACAACTTCGCAATTATACTCGCGTCTTATTCTTTCGATGTATATTTCAAGGTGAAGTTCACCCATTCCTTTGATAACAGTTTCTCCGGTATCCTCGTCGCGATATACCTGAAATGTCGGGTCCTCTTTCTGAAATCTGTTCATTGCTTTTGAGAAATATGCTTGCATTGATTTTTCTTTCGGTGCAACAGACAACTCGACAACAAGGGTTGGAATGTGCATTGATGTCATTGCAAAATTCACATTCCCATCAGTAAAAGTATCGCCCGATGAGCAATCCACACCAAACATAGCAATAATATCACCAGCCTTTGCTTCTTCAATATCGTGCATTTCGCTCGCGTGCATTCTAACAAGTCTTGGCACTTTGAGCTTCTTCGTGTTTGATGTATTGATTAAGTTATCCCCTTTGGCGATTTTTCCTTGGTATATACGCATATAAGTTAATTGACCGTAACGACCATCTTCCAACTTAAATGCAAGTGCAACAGTTGGTGCTTTCGGGTCAGCAATTAGTTCAACTTTTTCCTCATTTCTATCTAAATCTAATGCGAAATTCTTTACATCAGTCGGTGCAGGTAAGTAATGACATACGCCATCTAATAGTGTTTGGACACCTTTGTTCTGTTTTGCAGTTCCAACAAAAACTGGTGTGAGGTGCAGCGATAGTGTTGCCTGACGAATAGCAGAACGAATTTCATCTTCCGAAATTTCCTCTTCAGCTAAATATTTTTCTGCAATATTGTCATTAAAATCAGCAATGCGTTCAATCATAATAGTGCGTCTGCGTTGTGCTTCTTCTAACAAATGTTCAGGAATTTCTCTTTCTTCAACTATTTCACCATTACTACCAAGATAATAAACGGCTTTCATTTTAATTAAGTCAATTATTCCTTCGAATGAATCTTCAATTCCGATGGGCATAGTCAAAAGAACTGGCTTCAAGTGCAATTTCTCTTCCAGCTGAGCTATCACTTTATCAGGATTTGCTCCTGCACGGTCAACTTTATTTATGAAAGCAATTCTTGGTACTGCATAGCGCCTCATTTGTCTATCAACAGTGATGGATTGGCTTTGCACCCCAGCAACTCCACACAGAACAAGTATGGCACCATCAAGCACACGCAAAGCCCTTTCGACTTCGACAGTGAAATCAATGTGCCCAGGTGTATCAATAAGATTAATTTGATAGCCTTTCCATTCGCAATAAGTAGCTGCTGATTGTATTGTAATACCTTTCTCTCTTTCCAAATCCATCGAATCCATTGTCGGACCAGCACCAGTTTTGCTTCTTACTTCGACGACCTGGTGGATTTTTCCTGTATAATAAAGAATACGCTCGCTTAATGTTGTTTTGCCCGAATCAATATGAGCGGCAATCCCAATATTTCGCAATTTTGCAATATCAAACATTTCTATAACCAAAAATTGTTAATAAATAATTCATCCAATTCAAAATAGAAAAGCAAAACTACGAAAAAATCTTTAATTTTAATACTTTTTTTATTAAAAACTTGTTAATTTTCATATATTTAGTTTCAATTTGAATATACAAAAACGTTTGAATTACAAAAAAATATAAGTAATTTGCAAATACAACATAATAATTTATTTAGGGATTGCCTATGTCGGATTTTGTTTTTAAACCATTTGATGAGATGACACCTGATGATTATGCCGAAATTGGTTTCAAATCAGGGCTGGAAATTCACCAACAACTTCTCACCGAGAAAAAACTATTCTGCCGTTGCCCCGCTGGAAAATATCACAATGATGTGTATCACGCTGAAATACTTCGCCATATGAGACCAACTCTCTCAGAACTTGGCGAATACGATGGCACAGCCTTAATGGAATTCAAAACAAAAAAAGATATTATTTATAGAATTCATTATGATACTGTTTGTACTTACGAAATGGATGATACTCCTCCGTTCGAAATCAACGAAGAAGCTCTGGATATTGCCCTCGAAATAGGGCTTTTGCTTAATGCTTCTCTTGTTGATGAACTCCATATTTCCCGCAAACAATATCTCGATGGGAGTATCCCCACTGGTTTTCAGAGAACCGCAATTACAAGTGTTGGAGGATTTATCCCATACAAAGATAGAACGATTGGCATCATTCAGATGTCGCTGGAAGAAGATTCTTGCCGGGAAGTTTCTGATTTCGGGCATACGCGTATTTATCTGACTGATAGGCTTGGAATGCCACTTATCGAGACAGTTACCCAACCTGAAATGAGAACCCCACAAGAAGTTGCAGAAGTTAATGAACTGCTTCGCCGCCTTGTCAATTCTACGGGCAAAGTGCGCAATGGTATTGGTGCCGCACGCCAGGATGTTAATGTCAGCGTTCGTGGTGGAACTCGTGTTGAAATAAAAGGTGTTCCCAGAATTCCGATGATTCCACTTCTTACTTACAATGAAGCTATGCGTCAGTGGAATTTGCTTCGTCTACGTGATGAATTGAATAAACGAGGAATTAACACCGATACTTTTGAAGCGAGATATTTTGATGTAACGAAGCTACTTACAAAAACGCGATACACCCCAATTCATAATGCAATTGCAGAAGGCAAAATGGTCAACTGCGTTGTTCTTCGTGGTTGGCGTGGTTTGCTTCGCTGGCAAACACAAACTGATACATATTTTTCCAAAGAAATTTCAGATAGAGTAAGAGTAATTGCTTGCCTCTCTGTTTTGCCGAATATTGCACATTCCGACAGCCGTAGCGAAACACTTTCTTCTCACGAATGGCAGAAAGTGCGGAAATTTGTCTCGGCAGGCGATGAGGATACTCTTGTATTAGTTTGGGGTGATGCTCGTGATGCTGATACTGGTGCTAAAGAAATAATTATTCGAGCAAAAGAAGCGACAATTGGCGTTCCTTCGGAAACTCGCCAGGCGCTTTACGATGGAACAACTGGATTTGAAAGAATTCTTCCAGGTCCTCAAAGAATGTATCCGGATACTGATTTGCCTCCTAAAAAAATTACTGATGAACGCAAGCTTCGAATAAAACAAAACCTTCCGAAATACTTCTGGGAAAGAGAATCCTGGTATAAATCTATTGGTGTACCGGCGGATATTATTAAGGATTTGTCTGTTTCTAAGTATGCCAAAACTTTTGAAATTCTTGTCGAAGAAATGGGAATTTCGCCTGTGCTTGCAGCAAATGCTCTAATTAATTTCCCTAAAAGGTTGAAGAAAAAAGGCAAAGATATCTCTTTCTTAAATAGCAATACTTTTATTCAGGTTTTTGAGTTTTTCAAAAACAAGCTTATTTGCAAAGATGGCATTTTTTATCTATTGGAATTGATTGTCAGCAATAATGGCATATTTGAGAAAGAATTTATACCTCAGCATTGCAGTCAATCCGAATTGTTATACGAAATTCGTCAGGCTTCAAAAAAAGTTGAAAAAATGAAATTATACGACGAGAAAAATAATATTACCTTAACTTTATCTCTTGTTATGAAAAATCTATTTGGTAGGATTGATGGTTGCATCGTTGCAAAGGAAGTGATTAATTATTTTGCAAAGGAGACTGAAAATGAACAATAGCGAAGATTATAAAGGTTATCGTGGGCGTTCGCTCGAAGTGCTTCAAAATTTTAATGCTATGGTTTGGAGCGAAGTCTATCTCGAAACTACTGATGGGACTTTCGATGGTATAATATTGCCTCGTTCCGAAACAGCTGACGACCAGCATATTGTTTTGAAACTTCCGAGCGGTTACAACATAGGGCTAAGAGCAGATAAAGTCCAGAACATTAAAATTTTAGGTAGAAAAATTGCCCAATATAAAATTCCCGAAAAGGAATTCCCGTTTAACCCAAAGCTACCGAAGGTAAAACTTTTTGGAACGGGTGGAACTATCGCGAGTCGTCTTGATTATAGAACAGGTGCTGTTATCCCTGCTTTTTCTCCTGGCGAACTGTATGGTTCCGTTCCCGAACTGGCAGACTATTGCAATTTAGAAACAGAGAAACTTTATGGCGTTTTCAGCGAAAATATGGGACCCGAACAATGGATTGGCACAGCAAAGGCAATTGCGCGCGAAATTGAAAAAGGTGTTCACGGTATCGTCATAGGTCACGGAACAGACACTATGCACCACACTGCTGCTGTTCTTTCGTTTATGATACAAAACTCACCCGTTCCAATCGTAATGGTTGGTTCGCAACGCTCTTCTGACCGTCCCTCATCCGATGCTGCATTGAACCTCATTCACAGTGTTAAAACAGCTGCCGAAAGTGATATAGCCGAGGTTATGGTTTGTATGTTTGGACCAACTTCCGATGAATATGGACTTCTTCACCGCGGAACCCGTGTTAGAAAAATGCATTCAAGCTACCGCTCCACTTTTCGTACTATTGGGGATATCCCAATTGCGATGGTAAATCGTCAAAAGATTACTCCTTTACGAAATGATTATAAACGTCGTCGTAACGACAAAAAGGTTGACTTATTCCCTTACTTTGATGACAGAGTTGCTATCGTTTACTATTACCCCAATATGAAGCCTGATATTATTGATTCTCTCATAGACAATGGATATAGAGGAATTGTTATTGCTGGAACAGGTCTCGGGCACGTCAATAAGCCGCTTTATCCAGCTTTGAAGCGAGCTCAGGATAATAATGTTGCTGTTTATATGACTGTTCAAACTCTTTGGGGTTACGTTCAGATGTACGTGTATGATACAGGTCGCGATATGATGGAACTTGGGGTTGTTCCAACAGCTAATATGCTGCCCGAAGTTGCTTATGTTAAATTAGGTTGGGCATTGGGACAAACAGACGATTTAAATGAAGTGCGCCGTATTATGCTTACTCCTATCGCTGGCGAAATAACTGAACGTGAACCAAGCAATGGTTATTTAATTTTTCAAGGGGGAATTCCCGAAGTTGAGGAATTTATCTCTAAAGTTAGAAAATAAATAGGAGCCACAATGAAAATTAGATGTTTTATTATAATGTTTTTGTTTGTCTTTTGCAATCTGAATGCTACAAATACTCAGCCATTCACTAATAAATTAGTTTCGAATACTATTACCTTTTTTTCTCAACCTCCACAAATTTCGAATTCAAATCCTCCTCAACTATTACTTCCGGCTGACAATTCAATAAATGTCTCACTTAATCCAACTCTATCGTGGAGTATCGTTGCAGGAGCGTTATCTTATAGAATACAGATTTCAGCAGATTCAAATTTTATAAACCTTCATTCTAATATTGTTGAAAGTTCAAATAATGTTATCATTTCGGGGTTACTTCCACAAACTCAATATTGGTGGCGTGTTTGCGCAAAAGATGCAACTGATTCCACTGCCTGGTCTATGTCTTACAGATTTACCACCAAAAGTGCTGATTCAACAATATCAATTGGCATTGGGACTGATTTCGATGTCGCACAACCGATTGATAGATTCTATTCCTATTCTACCTGTGAGATGATTTACACTCAAAGCGAACTTGGCAGTGCTAAATTTCTTAAATCTATTGCTTTTTTCAAGGGTTACGGCGATAACAAAGAACAAATAACTGGCATTCAAATTTATATGAAGCACACTCCACAACAAACTTTTAACAGTGGAAACTACACGCTTTCGGGTTATTCTTTAGTTTATCAAGGAAATTTCCCTAATAATCTTGATAGTGGTTGGCTCGAAGTTGACTTAAACTCAATGTTTTATTATAATGGTGTAGATAATTTGCAAATATTGATAATTAAAGATTATCAAACACCTCTGGATTATTTTGATGCTCCATCTTGGCGATTCACTTTATTAAACGACAATCGCCAACGTTCTGCTTCATCTGATTACTCTCAACCTGTTTTTTTAGATGCTTTGCCATTTCAACCTGATATTCGCATCCGATATGTATCAAATCTTCCTTCACAACTTTTTTCTTTATCAAATGGCTGGAATATGATTAGTTCCCACATTGAACCATATACTCAACATATCTCAACCTTGCTTGTACCACTATCAGGCAACTTGCAGATAATGCGCAACCATCTTGGACAGTCTTACGTTCCACCATTTACGAACACACTTTCGTCCTGGAACAAATACTTTGCATATCAATTGAGACTTACAACATCGCAACAGTTCGAAATCGAGGGTTCGCAAATCGTTCCCGAAACAACGCCAATTACGCTGAACACACTTGGCTGGTACTGGTTGCCATACTACCGCACAAGTGCTGCACCCGTTGCAACAGCCCTTGCAACAATCAGCGGCAAGTACTTGCAAGTGAAGACAATCACCGGTCAGGTATATATGCCACCATTTGCTAATACACTCACACAACTCGAACCTGGCAAAGGTTATATGATACGCTTGACAGCCGACGACGGTGTGCTTACTTATCCTGCAAATGGTCCAATCAAAGCAACAGCAGCAACGGGCAGCATATCAGAACCACGCGTATTCGCACGTCCGAACGTATCGACAGGCAAGAACGCATTCATCGCACTTGACCTTGACCTGCGTGATGGCGACGAAGTAGGTGTATTCACCCGCGACGGCTTGCTTGTAGGCTCGAGCGTATGGCAGGAGGCTCTTCGTGGCGTAGTAGTATGGGGCGACGATGAATTCACAAGCGAGAAGGACGGTGCTTATGAAGGCGAAGAACTAATCGTGAAAGTATGGAGCCGAGCAGATGAAGCAATCGGTAGCGTCCGCATATTGCAAACACGCGACCTTGCCGAAGGCGGCAACAACAACACATTGCGTTACGAGACAGATGCCATCGTATTAGCAAAAGGTGCGGTTGAAATTGAAGCGTCAAGCGTAATGCTGACCCCGCAGCCAGCATCGACAGAGATCTACATCACATTGGGCAAGGTATCGGACGACGGTGTTGTAGTCGAACTCTACAACCAGAGCGGACGTCTGATGATGAGCGTAAGCGAGAAAGCACCAAATGGTGTAATGAAGCTTAACGTCAGCGACCTGCCAGGTGGCGTCTATTCAGTCATTATCCGCAATGGTGCAAGTGTTTCGAAAGAACGCGCAGTGATTGTGCGATAAATTTATGGGCGTATTGCAATACGCCCATACAACAATTTAAATCACCATAATATGGTAGGGGCACGGCAAGCCGTGCCCCTACTCGTGAATGCTGCACCTCAAAATCTTAATTTCTTCCCGACAGATATTTATTTGATTTACCTGTTAATGTACGCTGAGAAGACATTTCATACTCGTGCTGAATAATCTTGAATTGCGAAACAAGCTCGCGAAGTTCATCGGTCAATCGCGATAAATCCTCAGCAGAGTGGGCAATTTCTGTTACCCTTCGAGAAGAATCTTGAGCAACTTCCGAAATCATTGCGACATTCTTTGTAATTTGCTCACCTGTTGCTGCTTGTTCTTCGTTTGCTGTTGCGATTTGGCTAATCATATCAAGTAAATGTTGCGAACTATCCACTATTTCCTTCAAAGCTGCTCCAGCTTTATCTGCCAACTGGATACCATTAGTTACCTCAGTATTTCCATTTTGCATCATACGAACAGCAATTTCAGTATCTCTCTGGATTCCTTTAATCATTTCTGCAATTTGTTTTGTTGCTTCGGTTGTTCTTTCAGCGAGTTTACGCACTTCGTCGGCAACTACAGCAAAACCGCGTCCTTGTTCGCCCGCACGAGCTGCTTCAATTGCCGCATTGAGTGCCAAAAGGTTTGTTTGGTCAGCAATGTCGTCAATTACAGAAATGATTTCACCAATTTGCTTGCTTGATTCGCCCAATTTTTCAATATTATCGGCGGATTCTTTTACAACTCTTGCAATGTCGCTCATCTTTGAAACAGTAAGCTCAACAATTTCCCCACCTTCTTTTGCAATTTCCCGGTTTTGTCGAGCCACGTTAGCTGTTTGTTGTGCGTTATTTGCATTCTCTGTAACTGTTCGAGCCATTTGTTCAATAGCGCTTGCAACTTCTTCTGTTTGAGCACTTTGTTCCTGGGCAGAGGTTGCCATAGTATCAGCAGTTGAAGATATTTGAATTGCAGCCGATGCAGTTGTTTCAACACTATTCAACAACCTGCCAATTAAATCGTTAAATGAATCAACAAGTGTGTTAATACTTTCTTGTA
>JAKIZO010000025.1:0-250 GCA_022707965.1 Bacteroidota bacterium | reverse complement strand
CCGCCTCTTCTACAGGAGCAATTACAGCATCCAATGTTTCATTAAACCCACTTACAATTTCTTTGTAAATTCCATAATGCTTGCTCGCGTCAGCTCTGACAGATAAATTCCCTTCAATAGCTGATTCTGATAATATTCTAACATCTTCTGCCATGGCTTCGAGCGCTTCCATTAACTTGATAAATGCTGGCACCATTTCATCTGCAGCACATCTTTTCCCTATAGCTTTGATTTCAGGCAATTGCTCAAG
>JAKIZO010000024.1:9866-32829 GCA_022707965.1 Bacteroidota bacterium | reverse complement strand
TTATTACCACACCTGCACCTAATTTATGCTCGTATCCTGATTTTCTTATCTCCGCAAGTGCAAACTCGAAAATTTCTTCCATTCTTGGTTGTATAATCCGGCATAATTGACGTTTTGATATTTCCATCGGCTTGCGTCCCGCAATCCCAGGTATCATTATTATTTCATCTTTCATAATCGAATCTTCAAAGCAATGACCGTATTCTCGTTTTATCCTTTCTGCCTGCGATGCAACAATTCCCAATACCTTTCGAATATCGTCTGTAACCTGTTTGCCCGCAACACCAAACACCGCAGTATATCTAATAATATCTTCTTCGAATATTGCTATATCAGTTGTTCCGCCACCAATATCAATTAATGCAACACCAACTTCTTTTTCTTCTGGTGTAAGTATTGCTTGACTGCTTGCGAGTGGTTCCAATACTATTTTCTTAACTCGAAGCCCTGTACGCTCAATACATCTATGAATATTCGTAATCGCTGTTGTCAGACCCGTTACTATATGAACCTTCGCTTCCATTCTCACGCCACTCATACCAACCGGGTCGTGAATTCCATCCTGACCATCGATAATAAACTCTTGTGGAATTATATGCAGTATAGTTCTGTCTGCCGGAATAGCAAAATTGCGTGTGTCTTCGAGCAATCTATCCACGTCGCTTTTCGAAATTTCACGCGTCGGATTCGAAATTCCCACTATGCCCGATGTCTGGAACGATTCAATATGGTCGCCTGCAATTCCAACTACCACTTCCTCGATTTTAATTCCCGACTGTTGTTCTGCTTGCTGGACTGCTGCTTTGATTGATTTAACAGTCCTATCGATATTTACAACAACACCACGATTTAACCCTTCCGATTCGATTATCCCAAATCCAAGTATCTTCAAAGTCTTCGTTGAATAATCATTCGCTGCGACCAATGCACATAACTTTGTTGTCCCAATATCTAAACCTACTGTGATTTCACTACCGCTTTTATTTTGTTCATTTGCTATCATATTATTCCTTATATATTATTTTTTACTATTACACTATTTTTCCATCTAACATCTATGTATGAAAACTCTCTTTTAGCATTATATTGAAGGTCGTATTTCAAAAAATCGTGTAAATTCATAATTTTATCTTCAATATTTTCCATACCACCGAAAATGATTTTCCTGGAATTGTCTGATGTATAAAGTATAAATTCTCGGGAATTTTTAGAATAATGCACTTCCGAAATCAAACTTATCAAAAGTGTGTTTGAGTAAGCACGAATATGGTTGATGATATCAATGGCATTCCGAAGAGCCAGGCTATCCAGCAACTCGTCCTTGTAGATACCTGTAATCACTGGTATATCAAGGTATGTATTGAATAATCGATAGGGAAGAATGGAATAATCACTCGAAACATACCGCAATTTACCATAATTATCAACCAGTATTGCAACTGGCTGCCTCTCTTTTACCTCGATTGTGAGCGTGTTTATACCCTCGCTCAAATAAGTATTCTCTATGAACGGATTTTGGCGTAACCTTTTAGCAAGTTCTGCATAATTTATCTCATTTTTGGGCCGATTAATAATAGGTGCGTCCTGGATTTCAGCTTTTACTTCTGCCGGTGTCAAAAATGAAGTGCCTACAATTGAGATTTGATGTATAGGTTGGTTGGAATTCCACAATTGGGCGAGAAAAATTAGAAGTGCAAATAAGGCGAGTACTACCGACAAACGTAATAGAAGCTTTGGACGTGCCACCTTCTTTTTACTTAATTCCCCCAGAAATTTTACTATTTTTCTTATTACTTTCATTCCCTTTTATGAATATTTACTTGATTTTATTCTTTATTTTCTGCGTAAGTTTTGTTGTTTTAGTAGTAATAAATTTTTGGTCTCAATCATTATTACTCCAAAACCTACTTATCAGAAATATAAAGAACAAACATTATCAAGCGTTTTAAGTAATTTGGGAAAGTATAGCGGATAGCGTTATACCTTCCTCATTATGCTGCTTATGATTAATATCTAATGACAAAGATAATTTACTTTTAGATAACAAACAAGAAAAATATTTCGAAAAAAATGAAAATAAAATTAAAATATTTTCATTTTGTTGAAATAAAATAAACTTACATTTTCTCCTCAAATAATACTTCAATATTAAGAATTATTAGGAATAATAATATTTTTTTGTAGATTTGCTTAATGATTTGTTTAATTCGAAAAATTTGATATTAATATGCAAACTGCCAAAAAAACAACAAAAATTTATGAAGTTCCGCCCGAAAAATTAAGGTGGTCCTGTCCCGTTGATAAATTCAACTTTAAATCAACTCGTGAAGTTGAACCATTGAAAACCATTGTTGGTCAGCCGCGTGCAATTGAGGCAATAAAAATGGGTGCCGCTCTTCACGCCAAAGGCTACAATATTTTCGTTACAGGGCTATCCGGTACCGGTAGGCTCACAACCGTTAAGAACATTCTCGAAGAAGTAACAAATAGCTGCCCAATCACTTTTGACTATTGCTACGTTAATAATTTTGCAAAACCGGACGAACCAAGATTAATTAAACTTCCCAAAGGAAAAGGCAAAGAACTTGCCGAAGCAATGGACGATGCTATCGATTTCATTCGCCGCCGCTTACCTAAATTATTCGAAGAAAACAACTACCAGAAAAGCAGAATGAAAATAATCGAAGAATACCAATCTCGCGAGCAAGCGATGATTGAGCAGTTCGATGATAAAATTCGCCCTTTTCAATTTATGCGAGGGCAAATTGAAACCCAGCAAGGAACTCTTCTGCCGGAAGTTTTCCCTATTGTCGATGGCAAGCCCGTTTCACTCGAAGTCATCGACGAATTGCTCGCAGAAGGAAAAATGACCAAAGACGAAGCCACCAGAATTAAAAATTTATGGCGTCAATTTCACGATGAACTCATTGAACTTGTTCGCGAAAATATGAAAATGATGCAGGAATTTCGTAAATCAATTATCGAGAACGACAAAAAACATTCGGAAATTGTCGTCTCCTCTATTCTGGACGAAATTCCAAAGCAGTTCGATAACGAAAAAGTTAAAATCTATGTTGATGAAGTTAAAAAATACATTTTAGACCACCTCAATCTGTTTGTTGCATCGGCGGGGCAGCTCAATAATCTTATTCCTAACCCTGACCAATCAGTCGATGAAGATATCCTTCGTTTGTTTAGCGTCAATGTCGTTCTCGACAATTCAAATACAGAAACAGCACCTGTTATTACAGAAACAACCCCATCATACAACAACCTTTTCGGCACAATTGAACGTGTTTTCGACAAACGCGGTGGCTATTGGCGAACAGACTTTACTAAAATCAAAGCAGGTTCTATTCTCAAAGCCGACCAGGGCTATCTTATTGTTAATGCTAACGATTTGTTCAGCGAACCCGGCGTCTGGACTGCTTTGAAACGCGTCCTTCTCTATGATAAACTCGAAATTCAAACTTTCGATGCATATTTCCAGTTCTCACAAGCCTCGCTAAAACCCGAACCAATCGATGTTAATGTCAAAGTTATAATTATTGGCGGTCTGTCCCTCTATCATTTGCTTTTCCATTATGAAAAAGGCTTTAAGAAAATTTTCAAGGTTCACGCTCAATTTGATTACGAAACTGATAGAACTGACGAAATGATTCAAAACTTTACCCGATTTGTTGCAAGAATTTGCGAGATGGAGAAGCTCCCTCATTGCACCCCCGACGGGGTTGCTGCCATTATCGAATGGGCTGTCGAAACAGCAGGTTCGCAAAACAAAATCACACTAAAATTCTCTGATGTTGCTGATATTATTCGCGAAGCTGCATACTACGATAGCCAGAGCAAAAACGCCTTGATAGATAGAGAAGTTGTCGAAAACGCTATCGAATGGCGACGCCGCAGAAATGACCTCTTAGATGAAAAAATAAAAAAATCTATTTTAGAAGGCGATATGCTTATCACTACCGAGGGCAAACGCATTGGGCAAATTAATGGATTAACAGTTTATAATAATGGATTTATCACTTTCGGAAAACCCGCAAGAATTACAGCTTCGATTTCTGCCGGCAATTCAGGTATTATTAATATTGAACGTGAAGCTGAATTAAGCGGAAATATCCATAATAAAGCCGTGCTGATTTTAACGGGCTTCCTGCGTGAAAAATTCGCTCAGAAACGCCCTTTATCGCTCACTGCTTCCATTGCATTCGAACAATCCTATGGCGGTATTGATGGCGATAGCGCAACTGCCGCCGAAATTTATATTATTCTATCCGCTATTGCCGAAGTGCCAATCAAACAAAGCATTGCTATTACCGGCTCTGTCGACCAGAAAGGAAATATCCAACCTATTGGCGGTGTGAACGAAAAAATTCGTGGATTTTTCGAAGTTTGCGAAAAACGTGGTCTTACCGGCGAACACGGTGTAATTATTCCTCAGCAAAATGTAAAAGATTTGATGCTTCCCAAAAACATTGTCGAAGCTGTCAAAAATAATAAATTTGTGATTTACGCTATCAACAATATTGATGAAGGTGTGGAAATTTTAATGGATATCCCCGCCGGCAAAATGAATAAAAATGGTTCCTATCCTAAAAATTCTCTCTATGGAAAAGTTGATGCAAAATTAAATCAAATGTATAAAATTGCTAAAGCTAACGGAGAAAAGAAAAATGATAAATAAAGTGAAAATTGCACCTTCTTTGCTTTCAGCCAATTTCGCTAATCTTGAAAAAAGTGTTCGACTTTGCGAAGAAAATTCTGCCGATATTCTTCATCTCGATATTATGGATGGGCATTTTGTGCCCAATATTACTTTCGGTCCACTTGTTGTTTCCGCAATAGGACGCTTGACGGAACTTCCTCTGGACTGCCACCTGATGATTACTGACCCTGATAAATATATCGCCGACTTTGTCGAAGCTGGTGCCGATATGATTTCTGTTCACGTAGAAACTGGTTTTCACCTTCATCGAACTTTATCCACTATCAAAAATTATAGTTGCAAAGCAGGAATAGTGCTTAATCCCGCCACTCCTCTTGAATATGCTTTCGAAGCTGCTGAATTCTGCGATTTCATCTTGCTAATGTCTGTAAATCCCGGCTTTGGCGGTCAATCTTTCATTACATCTTTCCTTCGCCGTTGCGAAAAATTAAGAACTTTTCTGGATAATAATAACTTACAACATTTAGAAATTCAGGTCGATGGTGGCATCACACCTTCTAACGTTCGGCAAGTAGTCGATGCAGGTGCCAATATCATTGTTGCCGGTTCTGCTTTGTTCAACGGTGATTTCCGTTCGAATATTGAAGCCTTTAGAAGGAATATTCAAGAATAGTATTTTTCTTGCATACCTATTTTTTTTATTTTTGTTTTTTGAAATTTTTAATTCGAGAATAAAATGAACAAAGAACTCTACTCTGAAATTGAAGTTTCGCTCGAAACCGCTCTTGAACTTGGACTTACCGAAAATGAATACAACAAAATCCTGGAAATACTTGGTCGCTCGCCTACTTACACTGAAATTGGTATTTTCAGCGTTATGTGGAGCGAACACTGTTCATATAAAAATTCGATTAAGCAATTAAAGACCTTACCTCGTTCCGGCGGGCGTTTGCTTGTTTCTGCTGGTGAAGAAAATGCCGGACTTGTCGATATCGGTGGGGGATATGCCATTGCCTTTAAAATCGAAAGCCATAATCATCCTTCTGCAATAGAACCTTTTCAGGGTGCCGCAACCGGCGTCGGTGGTATTTTACGTGATATTTTCACAATGGGTGCCCGACCAATCGCTGCTTTAAATTCTTTGCGTTTCGGCGAACTTGATAATAATAGAACTAAATATTTATTGAGCGGAGTTGTTGCGGGAATTAGCCATTATGGCAATTCATTCGGGGTGCCCACAGTTGGCGGCGAAATTTATTTCGACGCTTGCTATCAGGATAATCCCCTGGTCAACGCTATGGCCGTCGGCATTGTTGATGTTCGCAAAACTGCTTCTGCTGCCGCTCGTGGAGTTGGAAACCCAGTTTTCATTCTTGGTAGTTCCACCGGCAGAGATGGAATTCACGGTGCTTCGCTGCTTGCCTCTCGTGAGTTCGACGAAAAAACCGAAGATATGCGCCCCACTGTCCAAGTAGGCGACCCATTCGCCGAAAAATTATTGCTCGAAGCAACTCTCGAACTTATCGAAGCAAACGTTATCGCTGGTATTCAGGATATGGGTGCTGCCGGTATTAGCTGCTCTACTTCTGAAATGAGTGCCAAAGCAAATACCGGAATGGACATTGATCTGGACAAAGTGCCTTTACGCGAAGATGATATGAGCGCCTACGAAATTATGCTGTCCGAATCGCAAGAAAGAATGCTCGCTGTCATTCACAAAGGAAAAGAAGAAATTGCCCGAAAAATTTGCGAAAAATGGGATGTGCCTTTCACTCTCGTTGGATATGTTACCGACGATGGTATTCTAAACATTAAGCGTAATGGCAAACAAGTTGCTTCCATTCCCGCCGAATCGCTTGTGCTCGGTGGTGGTGCGCCACAATACGATAGAGAATGGAAACGCCCCGAATATCTAAACGAAACCGAAAATTTCGATACATCTATATTTGAGCAAGCAAATGCAGAAAAAGACGACTTCTGGAAATTGCTTGCTTCCCCAACTATCGCTTCCAAGCGGTGGGTTTTCGAACAATATGATTCGCAGGTTCGCACAAATACAGTTTCATCGAAAGGTGATGCTGCTGTCGTTCGATTAAAGGAACTTCCTGGAAAGGCTATTGCTCTGGCAACCGATTGCAACAGTCGCTACACTTACTTAAATCCATACTCGGGAGCTATGTCCGCTGTTTGCGAAGCTGCTCGCAATGTTGTTTGTGTTGGTGCTAAGCCTGTCGCAATCACTAATTGTTTGAATTTTGGCAATCCTTACGACCCGGAAGTTTATTATCAGTTCAAAGAAGCTATCCGCGGGATGGGGGACGCCTGCCGACATCTGGACACACCCGTTACTGGCGGGAACGTCAGCTTCCACAACGAATCGCAAAATAATGCAATTTTCCCGACACCTACAATTGGAATGCTGGGCGTTATTGACGATATTTCAAAAGTAATTTCGATGGGTTTCAAGCAAGAAGGCGATATTATCTTCCTTCTCGGAAATAAGCGGTGCGAACTCGGCGGCTCGGAATATTTAAAGATGAAACTTGGCAAAATCACGGGGAAAGCACCAGTAATTGATATTGAAGAAGAAATTGCTTTGCAAAATGCTGTTCTTGAAATGATAGATAGTCGCTTGCTGTCTTCTGCACACGACACAAGCGAGGGCGGTCTTGCTATCTGTTTAGCTGAAAAATCAATAGCTTCCGATTGCCTTGGTTGCCGTGTAAATATTGGCAATTCTGCGGGCGAACTTTTCGGCGAATCGCAATCTCGTATTGTTGTTTCTATCCACCCGCAAAAAGTAAATGATTTCATTGATATTTGCAATAAATTTGGTGTCGGTTATTTCCAATTAGGACAAGTTTGCTTCAATGATTTTATTATCGAGAATTTTCTTGAAACTTCATATTCAGAACTGAAACAAGTTTATGAAAGTTCAATTGAGGAAATAATCTTGCGCAAGTAAAAAATCACCTGCAAAACAAAGCCCCAGACAGACGAATGGGGCTTTGCTACAAGTATTTTCTACCTGCTCTCTACAAACTTATATACCTTGTCGTTTGGTCGAACTTTGCTGGGAACCGAAATCGAACAAAGCGCTCCTTTGCTAACTTGCTGTATTGGTGCATCTTCGAGCCTCAATTCTTCCACTTTCGTCTCCAACACCCCTGTTTTATTCCCGATGATTAGTATATCGTCGCCAACTGATAATTCTTCCGCCTGCACTTGAACCGCCGCTGCTCTTACTTTCGAGTAGTAATTTTGAACAAAACCGACATATATTTTTCGCCTGGTTGCCGACGAACCATAATTGTTGTTCCATTCGCCAAGGGTTTGTCCCAAATAATATCCATCCCAAAATCCTCGATTATACACTTCTTGAAGCCTTTTTCGCCATTCTTCAATCCGCTCAGCCGTGTAGGAGCCATCGAAAACAGCATCTATTGCCTCTTTGTAGCATTCAACAGTGCGCTTTACATATTCAGGAGAGCGTCCCCGCCCCTCGATTTTAAGAATATCCACACCTGCATCAATTATCCTGTCCAGAAAACCAATTGTTGCCAAATCTTTCGGGGACATTATATATTCATTATCAATTTCGAGCTGATATCCCTGTTCTCTTTCAGTTACAAGATATTTTCTTCGGCATACTTGCAGGCATTCCCCACGGTTTGCCGAATGGTCGTGCAGGTGCAAGCTCAGATAACATTTGCCGGATATTGCCATACAAAGCGCGCCGTGAGCAAAAATTTCTATTCTAACTAATTTCCCGCTCGGTCCCGTGATTTTTTCTTTATGTATTGCCGAAATAATATTCTTTGTCTGCTCCAAGGATAATTCACGAGCCAGCACCATTACATCAGCATACTGAGCAAAAAAACGCACCGCATCAATATTGGAAATGTTCAGTTGTGTGGAACAATGAACAGGTAAATTCCTTTGCCTTGCTCGCTGAATAACAGCAAAATCAGACGCAATTATTGCGTTTATTCCTGCAAACGATGCAGCATCTAATATTTCTTCGACTTTTTTTATATCGTCATCGTAAATTACTGTATTTACAGCAAGATATGTTTTTATCCTGTGTCGGTTGGCAATTTTTTGAATTTCCAGTAAATCTTCAGTTGTAAAATTAAATGTAGATTTGGAACGCATATTCAAATTGCCCGCACCGAAATATATTGATTTCGCCCCAGCTTGTATTGCCGCCCAGAGCGATTCAAATGACCCAACAGGAGCTGTGATTTCCGGCTTTTTTCGCATTACTTATTTGAAATTTCTTTTATCTTTTGATATAGTTTCTTTTCGTCGCCTGGTGCATATCCATTGTGTTCGAACACTATTTGCCCGTTCCCGTCCAGCAAAAATGTATGTGGTGGATTGTTCACATTCATTGCTCGCTTGAAATCTTGATTATCGTCCAGATATACTTCGAATTCCCAACCTTTCGATTTCACAAGCGGTGCAACCCTTCTGCTCGAACGCGAATCATCTATCGAAACTGCAATATACCTAACGCCTGTTTCTTCCTTCCATTCAGCAAATACTTCATTTATTGCGGCCATCTCTTCCATACAGGGCTTGCACCAGGTAGCCCAAAAACTTATTACCACTGGTTTTCCGTCATTCTGGAATGTGCTTGTCGAAACCGTATTTCCCTGTAAATCTTTCACTTTTGCTTCGGGCAACCTTGTCTTATCCTGTGAGTTTGCGAAATTTACACACAGTATTGAGAATAACAACAGCCATAATACCTTTTTCATTTTTTACTCCAATTTTATGTAACTTTTTGTTATTTTACTTTGTTTTATTTTTTAAATTAACAAATTATTAATAATTATTGGACGCTAAAATTATGAAAAAAGTTACTTTACTGATGTCTCTAATCCTATTTTTAATCGCTTTCTCTTCAATTTCTGCTTACTCGCAAAGTAGTTTCGAACTTACCTCTTGCGATAGCCTTATTTCGACAGACAACGCAAATAAAGAAATCGAAACGCCTTTCGATTTCCGCAACCTTTCAGATTCTACTGTTACAGTCTATCCCTCGATTATCGTTGATGAACTTGCCGAAGGACACGAGGTTTCTCTTTGCACTTATTTTTGCTATCCCTATGTAACTCGAACAACTTCATATAAAGACGGAAGCGACGAAATTGACCTTCCCGCTTCATTTAAAATTAGCCAAATATTGGGTTCGCCCACCGCCCATTTGAAGCCAAATAAGAACCTTGGGCAGTCCAAAATCCGTATTCGCTTCACAAATACTGCTGACGAAAACGATTTTATTGATATTCCTTTTACTTTCAATGTCGGTATTGCAAGCATATCAGACATCAATCCAACCGATTTTGTTGTTGCTTATCCAAACCCAACAAACAACATTTTAAGCATTTATTCTGAAATATTAAATATCGAGAAAATTGATATTTACGACATTCACGGTAAAAGTGTTTTGAACGAAAAATCTATGCTCAACTACAAAACTTTAGATTTATCCTCTTTTGCAAAAGGAACTTACATTGTCGTAGTTTATCTCGAAGATAAATCTATCAAAAGGCTCACTGTCGTAGTTGAATAATTAGCCAGTTGTTTAGTTTCTATGTGTTCTTTGTCTCGAAGTAGGGGATAGTACAATATTACAAAAGGCTGTTTCAAAAGAACAGCCTTTTTATTTTTTCAATTTCATTGTAATACAATGGTAATAAAAAACCTTCGGAGGATTAAAACCATCCGAAGGTTGTATTATTATTATGCTTATTAAATCTACAAGGTTATCGAATAAAAAACTAATTAATCAATAGTCCAGAAATCTTCGCCACGCATAAGTTTGTTAATATCGCCTTCGCCTAATTTTTTAGTTACTTCCTCAATTTGATTTTCAACTTTTTCCTCATAAGATGGCTTGTCAATGCTCTGGAATACACCAATAGGACGTGGCACTTCCGGATTGTAAGTCATATTTGCAAGAATAAATGCAAGAATTGAATCTTTTTCGTTATGAACAATAACATCGTTTGGTGAATATTTCCCGTCTTCGAACGATACTACAACGGGTGTAAATCCATCTAAAATAATACCTTTATCACGATTTTTACCGAAAATCAAGGGTTTCCCGTCTTCCAGCCAAACAGTTGTATCGTCGCGATATTCTTTTTCTGTGTATTTATCGAATGCGCCATCGTTGAAAATCACGCAGTTTGCATAAATTTCAACAAAAGATATGCCTTTGTGGGCAGCTGCACGCTCGAATAAATATTGAAGCATTTTGGGGTCGCGGTCGTATCCACGTGCAACAAATGTAGCACCAGAGCCCAGAGCAAGAGAAGCCGGATTGAATGGGTCGTCCACTACACCAAATGGCGAAGTTTTTGTCTTTTGTCCAGGTTGGGAAGTAGGGGAATACTGTCCCTTGGTCAAACTATAAACTTCGTTGTTGAACATCAAAACGTTGATATCAACATTTCTGCGGCAAGCGTGAATAAAATGATTGCCGCCAATACTCATACAGTCTCCATCACCCGTTGCTATCCATACAGATAAGTCAGGACGGGCAATTTTCAAACCGCTCGCAACTGCTAATGCACGCCCGTGAATTGAATGAAATCCATACACATTTATGTAATATGGAAAGCGGCTCGAACAACCAATACCCGAGACAAATACTATTTTCTCGCGTGGTATTCCAAGTTCAGGCATTATTCGCTGAACCTGAGAGAGAATTGAATATCCGCCGCATCCAGCGCACCAACGAACATCTATATCTACCTTGAAGTCTTTCGGAGTATATTGATTTGTTGGCACATTCCGCTTAACAACTATATCTTGAAGCATCGTTGTCATTTTATTTATCTCCTTTATTGTTAAGCAATTCTAATAATTTTGTTTCTATCTCTTTTGCTTTAAATGGCATTCCCTGAACTTTGTTTATACGCAGCACCGGACGCAAGAACTTACTTTGAAGCAAATCAGCCAACTGCCCCATATTCATTTCAGGAACAACTATTCGCTCGAAACGAGACAGAATCTCGCCTAAATTTTTCGGGAATGGGCGAATATATTTCAAATGTGTATAAGAAATCTTGTGCCCTTGTTCACGAAGACTATCAAATGCCGTTTTCACCGGACCATATACGCTACCCCAGGCTACAACTAACAAATCGCCCGATTGCTCGCCTTCGACTTCTGCCAGCGGAATATCATTAACTATTCCATCAATTTTCTTCTGACGAAGCTCAACCATTTTCTGATGATTTAGTGGGTCGTGGCTAACCAATCCTGTAATATCTTCTTTTTCCAATCCACCGATACGGTGTTCCAAATTTGGAGTGCCGGGCACCGCCCACATACGAGCAAGAGTTTCCGGGTCGCGTCTGTATGGTTTGAAGGTCTCAGGGTCAGTTGCGAAATTCACTGATAAATCAGGAAGTTCGCTCATATCGGGAATGCGCCAGGGTTCTGTTCCTTGCGCCATATAACCATCAGAAAGCAAAATAACAGGCGTCATATATTTAAGAGCTATTCTTGCAGCCTCTATTGTCATTGCAAAGCAGTCAGCTGCACCGCTTGCAGCAACTATTGGAATTGGGGCTTCCCCGTGGCGTCCGTAATAAGCAATGTTTAAGTCCGACTGTTCAGGTTTTGTTGGCAATCCTGTGCTTGGTCCAGCTCGTTGAACATCTATCACAACGAGTGGAAGTTCAAGAATTACTGCCAATCCCAGCGCTTCAACTTTCAAGGACAAACCAGGTCCCGAAGTGGTTGTTGCAGCAAGATAACCACCATAAGAAGCACCAATTGCGCTACAAATTCCCGCAATCTCATCTTCAGCTTGAAGCACTTTCACACCAAACTGCTTGTATCCCGAAATAAAATGCAGAATTTCTGTTGCAGGAGTAATAGGATAAGAACCAAGAAATAGCGGAAGCTTTGCTTTTGTTGCAGCAGCAACAAGACCAATTGCACAAGCTTCGTTCCCGGTAATATTTCTATATGTTCCCTTCGGCAAATCAGCGTGATGAACATTGTATTGAACAATCATTTCCTGGCGAGCTGCCCCATAATTGTATCCTGCTCTCAATGCACGAAGGTTTGCTTCTAATATCTGTGGTTTATTAGCAAATTTCTCTTTTAGCCATTTTTCCGTTAAATCAAGCGGACGATTAAACAGCCAGTAGACAAAACCAAGTGCAAATATATTCTTCGTTCTCTCTACTGCTTTCGGTGATATTCCTAAATCCGCAAGCTCTTGCTTCATCATTTCGCTCATATTTATCTTTATGAGCTGATATTTACTCAAAGAACCGTCTTCAAGTGGATTTGTCTCATATTTTGCTAATTTTAAGTTCTTCTCACCAAATCCAGCAGTATTAGCTATTATTATTCCCCTCTCGCGTACATTTGGAAGATTGACCTTAAGCGATGAAGCATTCATACACACAAGCACGTCAATCTTATCACCAATCGTATTTACTTTTTTCGAACCAAAATGAATTTGGTAGGCACTCACGCCATAAAGTGTGCCTTCGGGGGCACGTATTTCTGATGGATAATCAGGAAATGTATTTACACTATTCCCGACCGTTCCAGCTGTGTTGGAAAATTGCGTTCCTACAAGCTGCATCCCGTCGCCAGAATCACCAGCGAAACGAATTGTTACCTTATCAAGGTGTTCTACTTTTTTAGACATTTTTTTACTTTTACTTGAACAACATAATGTGGAACATATATCGAGTATATTTTTTTCAATTTTGTTACAATAAAACTTATTTTTATTTTACATATTTAAGTTACGAAAATTAAGAAACTTAAAATTAAGAAAAAAGAAAAATAGAATATTTAATTAACATTTATCAATATATTTTTAACAATGAATAACATATTATTAACAGCTTCAACAAGCAAAATCGGTCAAAAATTAGCAATTGAACTTGCTCGCAAAGGTTATAATTTAGCTCTTCACTATTTCAATTCTGAAACCACAGCAAACGAATTGTTACGTAAATTATCCGACTTGAATATAAAAGCCCAACTTTTTAAAGCCAACGCAAGACATCCGTCCGAAATCGAAAGCACTTTTCGTAATATTATTGATTACTTCGGCGAAATTAACATTCTTATTAATAATATAGGCGTTTTCCCTCAAAAAGTTAGTTTCACCGATATTAATTTAGAGCAATGGAACGAGGTTTTCGATATTAATCTGCGAAGTGCTTTTCTGTTCTCGCAACAGTTTGCCCGACAACCACTGGAAAAGGGCACAATTATTAATATTAGTTCTATCGGCGGTCTCGAACACTGGAAAGGAAGCCTACTATATAACGTTTCGAAATCAGCTCTTATTCATCTGACAAAATCGCTTGCTGTGGAACTTGCTCCCCGAATTACAGTCAATTGCATTAGCCCGGGCATAATCAAAACTGCCGATGAACCTATTCCAATCAATTCCGAGAGCATTCCACTGAAAAAATACGGACAAGTTCAAGATATTTTCTCCGCCGTTTGCTTGTTCATCGAAAATGATTATATAACCGGGCAAAATATTATTGTCGACGGTGGATATTCTCTAATACGAAAATCTAAATAATTTCGTCAATTTCTAGCTTATTATTATTTTATGAGGATTTTATGGCAAACCCTGAAATTATTAACGAAAAAAGCCCTGAAAAGAAAAAACGTAAAGCAAGAGTTCAAAAAGCTTACGACAATACCGAATTTATCCATAGTCCCGACGGTCGCACCATCAGACTTCTGGCGGAATATCTCTATCCCGAGCAATATTTTCGCAAGCACAACATCAAAAATACCATCGTTTTCTACGGTTCTGCAAGAACTATGTCCACCGAGAAATATAAATCTCAACTTGCTTTATTAAACAATCTTCTCTCTAATGCTTCCGGCGAAGAAAGAACTGAGATTGAAAAACAAATCGAAGCCCACAAAAAACTGGAATTTACCTCACGTATCTACGACGAAGCTGTTGCACTTGCCGAAATGATTGCCAAATGGTCTGCAAAATTGCCACCCGAACGCCGCTACTACGTTTGCACCGGCGGCGGTCCCGGTATGATGGAAGCTGCAAACCGTGGAGCCTTCCAGGCTAACCAGCCTTCAATTGGACTTAACATCAGCCTCCCTTTTGAACAGGAACCTAATATCTTCATTTCCGACGAACTTAATTTTGAATTTCACTATTTCTTTATGAGAAAATTTTGGTTCGCTTACCTTGCGAAAGCTATGGTTGCTCTGCCTGGTGGCTTCGGAACATTAGATGAATTGTTCGAAATACTTACTCTTCGCCAAACTTTGAAAATCACTCGTCCGCTTCCTATTGTTCTATATTCCGAAGAATTCTGGAAAAATACAGTCAATTTTAATTACTTATTAGAAAATAGAATGATTTCCGAAAAAGATTTCGACTTGTTCATCTATGCTAATTCGCCGAAAGAAGCCTTCGATTACCTGGTCGAACAGCTCAAAGCAAGCTGGGAGTTCTACGAAAAAGGTTATTAGCCTTTTGTCAGCTTCGAAATAGCTCTATTGTAAGTTTTTTTGTGGCTGTTCAGAAAGGTAAAATTTTTATGTTTTTCGTAGGCACTTCAAAAGCATACCTCTACAATGTTTTTTTGCGATAACCTTCGGAAGGGCGGGAACCCTCCGAAGGTTCAGATTGGATACTTATGAGTTCCCTATTTTGAAAATACTCTTTGAAATTATTTAATTTATTTCATAATTTTATATTATATAAAGATTTTCAATTAAGATTTCTTTTTTGGATACACATTTTTTCTAAAATATTTGAGAAAGATTATAGCAATATATAGCCTACTATTTATTTTTTCGATAGATATTTTTTGTCAGAAATTACTAACTGTTTCCTACAACGAAGAAGATGGTCTTCCAAGCAGTTCTGTTTATTCAGTTATACAGGACAGTCAAGGCTATATTTATTTTACAACCCGCAACGGTCTTGCTCGATATTCTGGCAAAGACTGGAAAAACGAATGGAACACTTTCCAGGCTTCTTATGCTGATAAAGCATATTTTTACAAAGATGAAAATCAGGATATCTGGATTTTATCGAATTTGATTTCTAAATTACTGTACAAGAAAGAAGGAAACGACTGGTTTATTAAAGCGGCTATTCCAAAAGAATTCCTTAGTTCTATTGATAGAAACTATACTCCATTTGCAGTTTCTTCCAGCAAAAACAGTTTCCGTTTTGTAGCATACAACAATAAGTATTTAGTCTGTTTCTTCAATAATCAATGGAAAAATATTGACTTAGATACATCAATTTATATTAACAAAATTGTTGGATACAAAGACGAGTTCTTCCTTGCTACAAACAAAGGGCTCCTCTTTTTAGACAAAAACCTAAATTTAAGATATTTTAGTAATTCCATTCCAAAGCAAGAATTTTTCACAGTTGCATTAGAAAATCTCGAAAATAAAATCAGCAAAATTTGGCTCGCGGGAAAGGGTTTCATCGCTTATTATGATTTTAATAATTACAACATTTTAGTCAATTCCGAATATATTACTCGAAGAACTTTTTCGGAAAATACAGTTATTATCCCAAATTACTATAATTCAATAATTTTTAGCAGTCTGGCAAATGTTGTAGTTGTTCAAAAAGATAATTTACGAGTTATTCCTCTTTCTTTGGTCTATAGCCAAAAAGATTTCACTGCAAATGATGTTTTTGTGGATAGAGAAAACGTCATCTGGATTGTCAACGACCGTGGCGTTACAAAAATCCCATCATTAAGGTTTATGAATTATGATAAATCAAGCGGACTTTTAGAAAATGAAGCTACAAGCATTGTTGAATATAATGGCATACATTATATTGGTCACAACACAGGAATTTCGGTAGCTCTGCAAGATTATAAAATTATACATCTTAAATTTGACAACCCAACTCCAACAACTCGTGTAATGGATATGGACGTTTCGCCGTTCGGTGAAATTTACGTTGCTGCAACCGACAAAGGACTTCTGAAAATCACAAAAGATAATAGATTAATCAAGACCAACTTCCCGACGAAAGATTTAGTTCAAAGCGTCATCTTCGATAAGCAAGGAAATATATTCGTTGCAACAAATTTCGAAGTTTACTCCAAATCAATTAACAATGATGAATTTAAGCTGATTTTCCATAGTAATAATCAACTAAGAAAATTATTTATCGATAAAGAGGATCATATCTGGATATCGACAATTTCCGATGGAATTGTTAAAATTGAAAATACCTCCATAAAAACTATCACTGGAGACAATGCTTTCGCTAATTCCACCACCGCTATAAACTTTGATATTCCCGATACTATTCTTGTTGGAACAAAAAAAGGGCTATATTACGTTTCTCAAAACAAGTTAAAACCCTACTGGCTTAAAATTGAACGTCCCATCTATTTTATCAAGAAATTTTTCGATTTCCTATGGATTGGAATCGACGCAGGTGTCTTCCGCTGGGATGGCAAAAATTTAGTCCAATTCGGCACCAAGCAAGGTCTTTCAGGCTTCGAAACAAACCGCGATGCCTGTTATTTAGACAAATTCGGCTTCCTCTGGATTGGAACTAATGCAGGGCTTACTCGCTATAACTACCACTTCGATAATCTACCTATTCCTAAGCCTATTGTTAAAATCAAAAGTATAAATTATAACATATCAGAGAATATTCTCATTAGCAATCAGCAAAAAATCACACTTCCTTCGAACTCTTTCAACATTACTTTTGATATTGACGTGTTATCATTCATTGATGAAAATTCTAATACTATTCAGTATAAATTAGAAGGATTTGACCAGGATTGGTTCGATTTCCAGAAAAATATTACCACAAATTTTCTATTTAGAAAACTTCCTTATGGCAATTATCGCTTGAAACTTCGTGCCAAAAATGCTGTTGGAATTGTATCAGACGAAATTTCTTCCCCGCTTATCGTTGTTGAAAAGCCATATTATTTGTCCCCAATTTTTATCTTGCTTGTTCTTATCATCATCTCAGTTGTTATCTTTCTTGTCATAAAATACTTTTCAAATTGGCAGTATAGAAAAAAATTAGAAGAAGAGGTAAAAGCACGAACTAATGAATTATTAGAATCGCAACTTCGTTATAAACAAATGTTTGTTGATAACAACGCATATATGATTTTCTACGACGCCCAAACTGGAATTATCATCGAGGCAAACCCATCTGCTCTCAATTATTTCGGAATAGATAATAACGATATTGGCAAAATTACCATTTTCGATTTGTTAGCCGATAAATTTGAAAACCAAATTGACTTCTTAAATAATCTTACCGAGCAAAAAGAATTTGAATGTATTTACAAAATTGCGAATTCAGAGCCTCGAAACGGGATAATCTATCAAAGCAAGATAAACTTGTCGGACAAAGTCTACGTCTACGCTATTATTCAGGATATTTCCGAGAAAAAAATTGCCGAAGAAGAACTTCGAAAATTGAACGAGGCTTTGGAAGAAATCGTTAAAATTCGCACCGCTGAATTAGAAAAAGCTCTGACTGATTTAAAGTTAGAAATTCAAATCAGAGAAAAAACCGAAAAAGAATTGTTCGAAGCCAATGAAAAACTTATTGCTGCCCTCGAAAAAGAAAAAGAATTAGGAGAACTGAAATCTCGTTTTATTTCGATGGTTTCCCACGAATACCGAACTCCGCTTACTGTAATTCTATCCTCCGCTTATTTGATTAAAGAAAGCTTGAAACGTGGGCTTGATGATGAAGTCGACAGGCACCTTCATAAAATACACCATTCTGTTACCGTTATGTCCCGACTTTTAGAAGATGTCCTCACTTTCGAAAAAGCCGAAGAAGGTGCTCTCGAAGTTCGTCTGACGGAATTCGATTTGCGTGAGTTCCTTTTAGACATCGTCGAAGAAGCATCCATCAACGACCAGAAAGAACATAATATCAATTTAAATATGCCCGACGATAACTACTGGATTAACTCCGATAGGTATCTTCTCAAACAAATAATATCAAATCTTCTAAACAACTCTATCAAATACTCTGAAAAAGGCACCTATATCGATATTGATTGCCGAATTCAGGATAATGCTATTCACCTTCTTCTTAAAGATGAAGGAAAAGGAATTTCCGACGAAGATTTAGAAAATATCTTTGAACCTTTCTACCGCAATAAAAAAACTATAGGTATTACCCCAGGAGTAGGATTAGGTCTGGCAATTACAAAACGTTGCGTTGAACTGCTGAATGGTAAAATTGAAGTTAATAACAAGTTAGATAAAGGTGTTATCTTCAAAATTACAATTCCACTTATTCGAAATTCCACCACATAAGCAACTTTTTAGCTTTTCATTCGTTATTATCATAATTATTGAATAGAACTCTGGAGAAATGATGAAATTTCGCTTTTTGATATTATCACTGTTGCTTGTTTCAATTGGTCTTTTCTCAGCTCAGTCGCAAACTAAAATTATTATGCAACCTGGTGAGGAATTAGAATACGAAGTTTCTTTCTTCAACATAAAACTTGGTAAGATTAAAATTGTAACCGAGCAAATTACAGATTATCGCGGAAATCAGGTCTACCGAGCAAAATCTTATATGGAATCTTATTCTGGTATTCCTTTTGTTGATTTGAAAGCAATTTATTCAAGTTGGATAGATACTACTATCTCTTTTTCCCATCGCTTCGAAGGTTCATTGAAACTTGATGCCGATAGATGGGCATTCCAGAAAATTCTCTTTAACTACGACGAGAACCTGATTTACAACGAAAAATATGAAGACAAAGTCTTAATCGAAAAATTAACCACTCCTACAACTCGAAAGATAAACGATGGACTTTCGCTTTTCTTCTTGGCACGTCAATACACAAATATGAAGCGTAGCGTTAAAGTCCCTACTCTTATGGATACTAAAATTGGCACTACTTACCTGAATTTCCACGGCAAAAAAGAAAACGTTCAGATACCCGCAATAAAATATCCCGTCAAAACTATATATTTCGACGGTAGAGCAGATTGGGAAGGTGTCTACGGTCTCTCAGGTAAATTCGAAGGTTGGTTCAGCGACGACGATGCACGAGTTCCCATCAGAGCCAAAATGAACGTTTACGTCGGCAATGTTGTCATCGAACTTATTCGCTGGAAACGCGATGGATGGACACCACCTCGTGGTTAAAATTTTTTTTGCATTTTAACGTAAAATTATATTAATTTGATAATAGTTTTGTTCAACTCTTTATGGAGATTTATGAAACGTAGCTACGTTGTTTAGCATAAGTAATGATTGAAACAATGTTTAATAAAATAAATAGATTACTGGTTATCTCTCTTTTAGCAACAATTCCTGCATTATTGCTTGCTCAGAACAACAGCCGCAGACCGGTTCCTATAAATAGATGCAACGAATATAACTCAATTAATGACGCTGTCAGAAATGCCAGCTGGCTCAAAAAATTATCTCTTTCCAACAAAAATCTTAATGTTTTGTCCCCTTCTATCGGGCAACTTCAAGACTTAGAATATCTTGATTTAAGCAACAATAACTTATCATCTCTTCCGAACGAAATTTTGCGCCTTACTAAACTTAGAGAAATTCGTTTAAACAACAATAGATTTACAAATTTCCCCGCCGAATTGCTACAAATTCCAAGCCTGGAAGTAATTATTCTATCGGGTAATCAAATAAGCACTTTGCCTCATTCTATTGGCAATCTGCGTAATTTGCTCGTTTTAGACCTTTCGTCGAATAATTTTACAAAAGAACCCCGCGAAATTGCTCATCTTGCTAAGCTGAAAGAACTCTATCTTGCTAACAATCAAATCCGAAATCTCGAATGCTTTGCTCCAAGTTCGCTTGAACTTCTTGACTTGAATAACAACAAACTATCAGCGATTTCTTCCGATATCGGTAAATTCTCAAATCTTAAAAAACTATATTTAGGCAACAACCAGCTTAAAGCCCTGCCCAAAGAATTTGGCAAACTCTATAACCTCGAATATTTAGATTTGCAAAATAATGAAATTTCTGCCTTGCCCGACGAATTTTGTAGTCTGAATTCTCTTAACAATATTAACTTAAATAGCAATAGAATTGTGATTTTCCCCGATTGCATCGAAAGAATGAGAAATTTAGTTCATATTTCTATCGCTTCAGCCAAAAATAGTTCCGTCCCTCAAAATTTATTCAAATTCCGCAATCTCATTTTTATCGATATTAGCAATAATAGGCTTACGTCTTTGCCCTCTGGTATTCAGCAACAGCAGAACCTTACAAGTATTATCGCTGCTAATAATAATTTCGACGACATCCCGCACGAGATTTTCTCCCTCAGAAAACTTCGGCATTTAGATTTTTCTTCTAACAATCTAACCTACGTCAATAAATCTATTCGCAACCTGAATAATTTGAATTCTCTCTATTTGAATAGAAACTTTATATCCTCTCTTCCCGAAGAACTTGTGGAACTTCGCAATTGTCGCATTATTCTTCTCGAAAGCAATCAAATTAGAAGTTTCCCACAAAATTTGCGGCAACTTGTGAATTTGAAAGTGCTCGATTTGAAGTCCAACCCACTGTCTGATAACGAAAAAGACCGCTTGCGCAGACTTCTTCCGAACACACGTCTGTCGTTTTAATTATTCGACTAATCGATTTTTTATTGCATAGTGCGTAATTTCTGCGTTCGACCGCATTTTCATTTTTTCAAGTATGCGTATTCTATATGTGCTGATTGTATTGATACTCAACGATAGTTCATTTGCAATTTGTGTGGGAGTTTTGCCCGAAGCTATCATACACATTACTTGAAATTCACGGTCGGAAAGCGTCTCGTGAAGTGGCACTTGCCCACTGCCAGAAGTCGAATCCAGATTATTTGCAAGCAGCTCAGCAAGATGAGATGAAATATACTTCCTACCCCTTATAACTCTCTCGATTGCCTCGATTAATTCCTCCGGCTTGCTCTCTTTGTTAATATAACCTGATGCCCCGGCTTTGAGCAATCTTACTGCATACTGCTCTTCGGGATAAATGGTGAAAACAAGCACCGGCAAATCAGGAGCAATTTGTTTCAGCTCCTTCAACGTATCCAAACCATCCTTCCCGGGCATTGATATATCAAGTATTACAACATCGTATTTGTTCTTTCGCACTTTTTCGAGCAATTCGTTCCCGGAACTTGCTTCATCTGCGACAACAAACCCTGGTGTTTCCTCTATTATTTGCTTTAGCCCTTTTCTAACTACTGCGTGGTCATCAGTAATAATTATATTAATCATTTTTCACCTCTACTTTTATCGGCACAGACAAAATTACTTCTGTTCCGTGAATTTCATCATTATCTTGATAACCATTATTTTTATATTTTAGATTATTTATGACGAGTGCGCCGCCCATAGATTTTGCTTTCTCTCGCATTCCTAACAGCCCGAAAGAGTTCTTATGATATATCTTTTCAGGCTCAATGCCCAATCCATTATCGACTACTTTTAGCACCAGATTACTATCAACAATTTCCATCGAAACATCTACTCGTGATGCTTTTGCATATCGAGAAATATTTGTTAACGATTCCTGAAAAATACGAAATATTGGTGTAGCAAGATTTTCAGGCACTGTCAGGTCTCGCGGATTGACGAAAAATCGCGTGCGAATTGCGGTTCGCCGCTGAAATTCCTTGCTTTGCCAATCAATCGCTGCCACAAGCCCAAAGTGGTCTAATATTGATGGTCGAAGCTGCGATGAAATTGTCCGCACCTTCTGAATTGTAAGTTCCAGCAGGTCGGACATCTCTTTTATTTTTTGTTCAAGGTTATCTTTCGAAACATCTATTTTCTTCATCAGCCACGCTATGTCAAGCTTGATTGCCGTAAGTGCATACCCGAGTTCGTCGTGAATTTCGAAGGCAATTTGCTTGCGTTCTTCCTCACGCACTGAATCAAGGTGCAACGCAAGATTTCGCAATTGCTGACGCGATTCCCGCAATTCTGTTTCTGCAATTTTGCGTTGTGTTATATCGTATATTGTTGCTTGTATATAAATTATCTCTTTTTTTTCATTCGTAACATTCAGCAAACTTTCATTCAGCCAGCAGATATTCCCATTCTTGTTAATTATTCGATACTCAAATTCAACGCTCTTATTCGGGTGATTTCTGATAAATTCACGGTTTTGCCGAACAATTTGCAAATCTTCTTCCAGAACTATATTATCCCAATGCACTTGATTTGTGAGAAAATCATCTGCGTCGTATCCCGTGATTTCCTCTACATTTCCGTGCATAAATATTGTGT
>JAKIZO010000024.1:2804-9855 GCA_022707965.1 Bacteroidota bacterium | reverse complement strand
CACCGATAAGCTATCCCTTTGAAGTTTGTTACGAACGTGCGGTATCGTTCCTCGCTTTCGCGTAAAGCTTCTTCTGCTTTTATTGCATTAGTTATATCTCGTGCAATCGTTGTAAATCCAAGCACCTGACCTCGCTCATCTACAAATGGATATACTGTCAGATTTACATACAGCGTTTCATCACCACGGCGAACAGCAACCATATCCACGTGCATTATCTTCTTGCCCGAAGAAAATGATAAATCGAGCTGCGGAATTTTTATCAATGTCTCAAAATCAATAATATGGTCTAAAATTGTGATTTGCTGCCCAACAACCTGCGAAGCTTTGTAGCCAAATATATTTTCAGCAGATTTATTCCAGCTGTGAATACTCCCATCGGGCGAGACAACAAATATTGCGTCTTCGCTTGATTCTACTATCGACGCAAGACGGCTTTTCGATTCTTCGAACTCTATTTTTTCAGTAATATCTCGCGAAATTGAAGTAATGCCTATGATTTCGCCTTTTTTATTCTTAAATGGGATTGCAATTTGCTCTAAATATTTGTCCTTGTCTCTTTCAGAACTTGCAGGGAAAAACTTAACCTCACGCTCAATTGAACCTTTTTCGAATGCTTTTAGAATGTAACTGTCTTTCGGCAGATTCTCATCTTCACCGAAAAGAAACTTGTTTATTGTTGCACCAATTGGCTTATTAAATTGTTCGAGTGCAGATGTATTTGCCCATACTACTCTTAAATTCTCATCTGTTTGCAACACAACATCGTCGAGTGCCTCGAACACTTTTCTAACCTGATTTATGTAGTTTCTATACTCATTTTGAATATCATTGCGGTTTTTGATTTCCTCCACCAAATCTGCTTGCCGCCTTAACGCAAAAATAAAAAATGGTATAAATGAAAAAATCAATGCAATTAGCAAATCATTTAGCCAGCCTACCTTTACTGCTTTTAGAAAATTATTGATTATATCGTAAAGTCCTATTGCGTACGAAATAAAGAAAATCATCAAAATAAAGAACACTACAAGAAACCAATCTTGTAGCAATTTATTGCGGTAGTCCGAATAATTTTGAAAGTTCGGCTTTGGCATATTATTTTTCGGGCGGTGGTGGTTCGCTTAAAAATATCTGCGATGGATTGTCAGTTATCGCTCTCAACGAACGTTGCAATGCACGATTCGTTTGCCGCAGTTCTTCAAATGTCTCGTTCAAACCAAATAGTATAGTTTGCATACGATATGTGATTGTGCTAATCGAGCGATTTGTATTGACCATAGTCGAATCATATTTTTCGTAAATTCTGCTAACATAGTAAGGCAGTTGCATCTTCTCCAATTCAGTATTAAGCATCGTAGAGAAATGTTTAAGTTCATTAACTGTTTCGTTTAGTTTGTAACTCGAATAAGATAGATTGGTAATAATATTTGATGTATCTGCTTGTGCAAGAACAGCATTCAGCCTTTCGCTTGATTGTGCAAGTTCCTCGACAATCTTGTTCAGTTCAGGTGAAGTGAAAAACTTTGTCGTAGCATCAAGAAAATTTATCGTCCCCTTCGAAATTTCAGCAAATTGCAATTTCATTATATTGTTCATCACATCTCTTGCCGCAAGTGTTATTTCCTCAATTCCCGATGGTGCTGATTTGATAAGAGTGTATGGTGGATTAAAATTAATTTTTGGATGCATATCAAACATTTGTGGGTCTGATGGAATAAACAATTGCAGAAATTTCCCGCCCGCTATGCCTGCCATTTCTGCTTTCACTCGCAAACTATCAGATATAGTTATTTTCTCATCTATATTCATTATCACTTCCACCAATCGCCCATCAGGAGCAACTTGCACCCTTTGCACTCGTCCGCACGGAACGCCCAGATACTTCACTGCTGAACCAGGTTCGAGCCCTTCTATTGAGCCATCGAAATATGTAACATAAAATGTTTGCTCTTTAAGAAACTGTGTTGCACCCATCCATATCAAAAAGCCTACTAATATTATCGTGCCTGTAACAACAAATAAGCCTATCAAAAATGATGAGTTGATTTTTCTGCTACGAATAGCCATATTTATTTCTCCAAGTTATTTTCAAGATGCAATACGATTGAAAAAATTGTAAACACGTTCGTCCGAAGAATTCCGCAGTTCATCGGGTGTTCCTGTTGCTATTATTCCTTTTTGCGATTTATCCAGCATAATAATTCTGTGTGCAACATTTAAAATGCTTGCTAAATCGTGCGATACTATCACCATCGTTGTTCCCAATCCTTTATTTATCTGCACAATCAATTCATCAAGTGATGCAGAAGTTACGGGGTCAAGCCCCGACGATGGTTCATCAAAAAACAATACGTCAGGGTCGAGTGCCATCGAGCGGGCAAATGCTGCACGCTTCTTCATACCTCCACTAATTTCCGAAGGCAAAAAATCTTGAAATCCATTCAATCCGACTGCATCAAGTTTCATTTCAATTATTTTTTCAATTTTATCTTCGGGCAAATCCGTGTATTTTTCTAATACGAGTGCGATGTTTTCGGCAAGCGTCATCGAAGCAAATAGACCGCTCGATTGAAATAATACTCCAAACCGACGTAATATCTGATTTTTTTGCTTTTTGTCCGCCGAAGTGAAATTAACATTTTCGAAATATATTTCGCCCTTCGTTGGTGTTTCCAGTCCGATTAGTTGCCTCAGTAGTGTGCTTTTCCCGCAACCCGAACCGCCAACGATTACAAAAATTTCCCCACGATTAATGTGAAAATTCACATTCTCCAATATTGTTCGTTCGCCATATCGTACGGTTAAATCTTTAACCTCTATTATTTTATTATCTGCCATTTTTATATTCCCAATGCCGACAATAAGAAGACGAATACAGCATCAGTTAGTATAACAAGGAACACCCCCGAAACCACGCTTGCCGTCGTATAGCGTCCCACCGATTCTGCACCGCCCTGCACCTGAAAACCACGAAAACAACCAATTGTCGCAATTAGCAATCCAAAAACTATACTTTTTATTATTCCACTAAAAACGTGTCCATAATTCAACGCAACATTTAATTGTGCGAAAAAACTTGAAATTGTAATGTCAAGTGTTGCCAAACCCGCAATTAATCCACCAATTATTCCAACTAAATCGCAAATTATCACAAGAAATGGCATCGCAAGAGCAACCGCTATCACTCTCGGAAGCACCAGAAACTGAATCTTATCAAATCCCATAGTCGTAAGTGCGTCTATTTCTTCGGATACCTTCATTGTGCCAATTTCCGCTGCAAAAGCCGAACCGCTTCGCCCCGCTACTATTATTGCCACCATCAGTGGCGAAAGTTCCCTCGTTATTGATATCCCAACTAAATCTGCAAGATATATATCCGCTCCAAATTGAGACAATTGCACCGCCCCCTGATAACCTGATATTAACCCAATTAGAAACACTATCAGACTTGTTATTGGCACTGCATTGACACCTGCATTCAAAAAATGATGAGGAAAATCCTTCCAGCGAATTAAACTTGGCTTGAACAATGCAAAAAAGAAATATTTCGTCAGCTCTCCAATGAATTCTACCAATTTGAACAAATCTGAAATAATTATCCTTACAATTTCCCCGATATTCGAAAAATATGCAACCCAAAACGACTTGCGTTCTATTGTCGGTACCTCTTTCTGCTTCGGAAGCAGAATATTGATGAAATTTTGAAGGTTGGTATTTAAGCCCGTTAGTTCAAACTCAATATTTTTCGATGAGCAAAATTCCTTTATCTCGTTGATAAGAATAATCAGATACGAATCATAATCACTTAATTCACTCAAATCCAATCTGATTTTTTGCACTTCTTCTTTTAGCTTTCCAAGCGAAAGTTCTTTCTCAATTTCATTAGCATTATATATAGTTATCGGTGCAAGTGGAGTAATTGTGATTTGTCCACCATCGTTAATAATGTCTATTCTTTTCTTTTCGGTTGAATTTTCTTGCATAATTTATGAATTTTGAAATACATTACTCAAATTTAAACATTTTTTAATTAGAAACAAAAAGTATATCATTGCAATAAGAAATAACGTAAGCAATTTATATAATTATAAGTTTAGAAATTTTTGTATTTTTGTAAGATTATTTTTCAACAAAAATCGGAGAAAAAAATGGCAGAAAAAAAAGATTATTTGAAACCTGATAATATTATCAAACATATTGATATTACAAAGCATAACGTAGTTGAATTGATTAATGATATGGGCGATATGGCTTTTCAGGCAAGAAACCTTAACCGTGCTGCAAATATTTTCAAAATGATGCTCGAAGACAAAGAATGTGCTGTTTATCTTACTCTTGCGGGTTCGCTTATTAGTGCGGGCTTGAAAAAAGTTGTCGTCGATATGATTAAAAATAATATGTGCGATGCTATTATCTCGACAGGTGCTAATATTATCGACCAGGATTTCCTCGAAGCACTCGGTTTCTACCACTACAAAGGTTCTCAATTCGTCGATGACAACGAACTTCGTGAATTGATGATTGATAGAATTTACGATACTTTTATCGACGAAGAGGATTTACGTGTGTGCGATATGACTATCGCAGAAATTGCTAACTCATTAGAGCCTCGCCCATATAGCAGCCGCCAGTTTATCGAAGAAATTGGCAAATGGCTGGTCGAAAACAATCGTGGCGAAGATTCTATCATTAGAACTGCTTACGAGAAAGGTTTGCCAATATTCTGTCCTGCATTTTCCGACAGCAGCGCTGGCTTCGGGCTTGTCCATCATCAATATTACAGAAAAGGCAAAGATGTCGTCTCCATCGATTCTGCAAAAGACTTCCTTGAACTTACTAAAACTAAAATCAAGAACCCTACTACGGGCATCTATATGATTGGTGGTGGTGTTCCCAAAAACTTTACTCAGGACATTGTCGTTGCTTGCGAAGTGCTTGGCATCGACGCAGATATGCACAAATATGCAATTCAAATTACCGTTGCCGACGAACGCGATGGCGGTCTTTCGGGTTCGACACTCAAAGAAGCAAGCTCCTGGGGCAAAGTTGAAACTACATACGAACAGATGGTTTTCAGCGAAGCAACAATCGCATTCCCATTAATCACTGCTTACGGTTATCACACCCGTGCCTGGGAAGGACGACCCGAACGTCGTTTCAACGATTTCTTGAATAGCGAAGAATAATTTAATTTTTTTTCTAATAAAAAAATAGGCTGTTTCAATCAACGAAACAGCCTATTTCTCTATATTATCAAGAATTACTTCAACAAATCAACTTTTTTCATACAACCCAAAATTCTTTCCAGGGTATCCTGAATATCATTGTCCAATCCCATCGAGAAACGAACAAGACCTGGTGTCATTCCCATTGCTTCTTGCTCTTCTTTGGGTATTTCCGACGATGTCGAACTGCCTGGCGAACTGAATAGCGTCTTATAGAAACCAAGCGAAACAGCAAAGTAGCCTACCTTTGCTTCCTGCATACAAATCATCAAGTTGCCCGCTGTTTCTGCGTCTTTTGCATCAATTGTTATCATCCCGCTGTATCCATATTGCGGATTTATCATCGACTTGATTAGTTCGTGCTGCGGATGCGATGGCAAACCGGGATAAAATACTTTTACACCTGCTTTTTCTAACTCGCTTGCGATAAACATAGCATTTTCGCTATGTTTTTTCATTCTAATGTGTAAAGTTCTAAGGTTCTTCAAAATACTGGCACTTCTAAAACTATCCAGAACTGGTCCGAGCAACATTGCAGCACCATCATTGACATTTCTCATACTTGCGATAAAATCGTGTGGTCCGCATACTGCACCTGCGACGCAGTCATTTGTTCCATTGATGAATTTTGTAAGCGAATACACAACAATGTGAGCACCCAATTCATAAGCAGGAACAACCAACGGACTGAAAGTGTTGTCGACGACTAATTTAATCCCACGTTCGTCAGCAATTTTTCTAAGTTCTCTAATATCAGCAATTTCGAGCAATGGATTGCTAATAGTTTCGCAATAAATTACCTTTGTTTTGTCGTTAATTTTGCTTTGAACTTCATCAAGTTTAGTGATATTTACAAAGTGAGTGTTAATCCCGAGTTTGGGGAAGAAGTTTTTCAAAAGTGCGTAAGTTCCGCCATAAATTGTTCTGCTGGAAATGATTTCATCGCCACAACCACACAGTTGCAGCAAGCAAGTCGAAATTGCTCCCATCCCCGAAGCCATAACATTTGCGTCTTCTGTGCCTTCAATCGCTGCGAGTGCTTGTGTCAGATAATGATTCATCGGGCTCATATGTCTCGAATACAGGAAGCATCCTTCAACTTCTTCACTAAATAATTGCTGCATTTTTTCAACACTCAAAAAAGTATATGTGGCTGCATCTGATATTGATGGATTAACATCACCATATTCACCAAATACTTGAAAATCTTGCAATCTAACTGCTGGGTCTTTACTCATTATTTTCGCTCCATTTTATGAAAAAAACATAAGCAAATTTCTTAAAAATAAGTTAATAAAACAAATTATTTAGTTTCTTTCGAAGTCATAAAATTTGTTAAACGAAAAATTTCTTTTGAGAAATTATTTTTTTTCTGTAATTTTGCTTTCCCTTGTGAGTGTAATTGACAATTTAGAAACTCTCGAAGGGGCCCATAGCTCAGCTGGGAGAGCGCTTGAATGGCATTCAAGAGGTCAGGAGTTCGATTCTCCTTGGGTCCACTTCGCAATTAGGAGCCGTAGCTCAGTTTGGTTAGAGCGCCTGCCTGTCACGCAGGAGGCCGCGAGTTCGAGTCTCGTCGGCTCCGCAATTGAAAATTCGTTCTTTGGAGCCGTAGCTCAGTTTGGTTAGAGCGCCTGCCTGTCACGCAGGAGGCCGCGAGTTCGAGTCTCGTCGGCTCCGCATATAATAAAAGAGGCTGTCACATTTTGACAGCCTCTTTTTTTATTTATCTTTCCCCTTCCTACCTCACTACTGCAAAGTCGCCTTTCACACGACCTTATTTTTCGTTTTGCGATTTGTCCTTCTTTCGGTTCTGAACTAATAAA
>JAKIZO010000024.1:0-2794 GCA_022707965.1 Bacteroidota bacterium | reverse complement strand
TATTATTACGCCTATTAGCACTACAAATATGATTAAAATCAACAGGTTTTCTGCAACAAATATTGCTATTATCTCTCCAAAAGAAGCGTCGCCCATCTCAATCATATTTCTTAAATCTGTTATCGCACCTTCTATTTGCGAGGCATAACTATTTGTGCAAGATGTGTTCAATTCACGAAACTTGTTAATTAACTCATTCGCTTGCGAAATATATCCTTCCACTTCTGCAAGGTGCACTTTGTTCTCTTTGTAATATATTCTTGCGGAATCAAGAAACATCTGGTCTTTTTCTACTTTTTCAAGCGTTATCAAAAAATTGTTCATTATTAATTCTGCAATCTGACACTCCGATTGGCTCAGAGAATCTTGCAATGTCGCAGGCACCTGGCTAAACAATTCGTTGTCCTGTGTGTTCTTTGGCAGAAGCCGCATAATTCGCTGAACAGCCAATTTGCTTTGTTCAAGAACATACTTTGTTTGAATATTTTCCTCTTTTAGATTTATATTCACTTTTTGAAGGTGTGTGGCTTCTCTTTCCAGAAATTTAACTCTTTTAGTAAGTTGCTCAATGAGCTCTTTCAGCTGTACGTTCTCTGCGTAAAGACTATCGCCTCGTGCAATCGATTCTTTCAATTCAACAGAAGTTTCGTCCAATTTCTGTTTTGTTGCTTCCAGATGTTGCTTGTTGCGCAACCAAGTTTCGTATTCTGCTTTCTTATTTTTTGCATCCTGAATTGCCTTCAGTGTAAGCTTCTGATTAGCGTTCCCGAAAAAATTCGGATTAAGCTGAATTGTTGCATTCAAAAATTCAATATCTTTCTGAGTTAAACTTTCAGTTTCCTTCGACAAAACTCTTTGAATATCAGAATAAAAAGTTTGAAAATTCTCGCTTATTTGTTGAGCATTAATGCTAATGAAACCCAAAATTAGCATCATTATAACAATTTTTGCAATACTTTTCATTTTATTCTCCTGCTTTAACTGACTTATTGTTTATCCATTTGTCTTTTTCATCATCGAAAACGTAGAACCTTTCTCTCTTTTGGTCGTGAATTTTTAATATCTTTTCGTTGATTTCGAATATTGCTAACCCCAAATTTCTTTCAGGCAATTCAACTGACTTATATTTCGCAATATTCTTATTGTGAGGAATAATTAACCACATCTTTGCGAAGCTATCGCTATAAAGAAAATACCTTCCGTTGTATTTTGCGATAGAAAACTGTATCCCACTTCGGGGCGATATTTTTTCTTCTTTCAGAATGTCGTTCAAGTAGATATTTTCACCTGTTTCGATAATCGTAACATAACAATCGTTCCCTACCATAAAACTTTCAGGACATTCACCTTTCTTGCACGATAGCCTTTGAGAGCTCACGCAGGTTAGGCAAGTCTGCTCAAATTTTGTTGTCGAAGCGCAACCAGCAAAAAGCAAAGTTGCAAATAAAAACAGGAATAATTTTTTCATTTTGTTCCTATAATTGTTAAAAAAACAAAATTATAATAATTTATTATAGTTAGCAAAATGAATTTTGTATGTATAAGCAAAATAATTATATTGTAATAATGTCTATATATAATAATGATTTTTTTGAGCAATTGCTATGAAAAACCTATTTTTTTTAATCGCGTTTCTGGGAATTGCACTTTTTCCAATAGATTTGTTCTCTCAGAGCGAACCACCTCTCTGGATGATAAAAGATTACAATCGAAATTTCTATGATATTCAGGCTGACTTCAATAAATATTGGGAAGGCAAAGTAATCACAAAAGAAACACCTCGTGAAGAACGAATGGGGTGGAAGCAGTTCAAACGCTGGGAATGGTTCTGGGAGCAACGTGTTGCTCCATCAGG
The DNA here is from genome assembly GCA_022707965.1 of Bacteroidota bacterium. Classification (GTDB taxonomy): domain Bacteria; phylum Bacteroidota; class Ignavibacteria; order Kapaibacteriales; family UBA2268; genus JAKIZO01. Next base: position 939 of record JAKIZO010000024.1, on the reverse strand, counting down.
TGTTTTCCCAAATCCAGGGCATACCTATATGGAGTATTTCAAATATCGTGAGCAGAAATCCAAGCAAAAAGATAGAAAACAAGCCGGCGACTGGACTTTCCTTGGTCCATCGAGTTCTTCCGGTGGCTACTGGGGGCTTGGTCGCTTAAACTGTGTTGTGGAAGACCCCCGTTACGATGGTGTAACTAACAAAACTATCTTTGTGGGTGCCGCAAGTGGCGGTGTGTGGAAAACAACAAATGGTGGTCAGACCTGGGCTACAACGTCCGATGATTTCGCCGCTCTTGGAATTGCCGATATTGTGATAAACCCATTAAACCCTGACGTTATCTATGTTGCTACTGGTGATGGCGACGCTACCGACACATATTCTTTCGGAGTTGTGAAATCTACCGACGGCGGCAACACATGGAATTTGACCGGTCTTCAATTTCAAATTACGAATTTTACAACTTGCCGCAGAATGGTTATCAATCCATCAAACCCGAATATTCTTATGGTTGCAACCAACAACGGGCTATATAGAACTACCAACGGCGGAACAAACTGGACATCTGTCCAAAGTGGAAATTTCTGGGACGTAAAACTCAATCCTGCTGACCCGAATATCGCCTACGCTGCAACTACAAACCAAATTTATCGCTCTACCAACGGTGGTGTTAATTGGAACTCAGTTGCCACTATCAGCAGTTCTACAAGAATTGCCCTTGCAGTAACCCCTGCTGATAGCTCAAGTGTTTATGCTCTTTCTTCAAATAGCAACGGTGCATTTAATGGCTTCTACCGTTCTACTAATACTGGTAGCTCTTTCTCTCTTGTTTCTTCATCTCCAAATATTTTAAGTTCTTCATCTACTGGTTCCGGAACATCGGGACAAGGTTGGTACGACCTATCCATTGCAGTAGACCCAACTAACGCTAATATTGTTTATGTCGGCGG
>JAKIZO010000023.1:15423-33710 GCA_022707965.1 Bacteroidota bacterium | reverse complement strand
TATTCTTCCGTGGATATTGTTAATCGGACTGTATATTTTCTTTCTTCGCAGGATGTCGGGTGGAAATTCTACGCGTGGAATATTCAATTTTGGCAAATCGCGCGCGCGGATGCTAACAGACAGCCAGAATAAGGTTACATTCAAGGACGTTGCAGGTGCAGATGAAGCAAAATATGAATTAATGGAGATTATTGAGTTTTTGAAGGACCCGCTGAAATTTCAAAGATTAGGTGGCAAAATTCCCAAAGGCGTTCTGCTACTGGGACCGCCGGGAACAGGCAAAACTTTGCTTGCAAGGGCAGTTGCTGGCGAGGCGGGAGTGCCTTTTTTCTCAATATCGGGTGCGGACTTTGTGGAAATGTTCGTTGGAGTTGGAGCAAGCCGCGTAAGAGATTTGTTCGAGCAGGCAAAGAAAAATGCACCTTGTATTGTTTTTATTGATGAAATTGATGCTGTCGGGCGTCATCGTGGTGCCGGACTGGGTGGCGGACACGATGAGCGTGAGCAGACTTTGAACCAGCTTTTAGTCGAAATGGACGGATTTGAACAAAATAGCGGTGTAATTGTAATTGCTGCAACCAATAGACCTGATGTATTAGACCCTGCCTTGCTTCGTCCGGGAAGGTTTGACCGCCATATCGTTGTTGATAGACCAGATGTGAAAGGTAGAGAGGGTATTTTCCGTGTGCATACTGCAAAGCTTCCATTAGGAAAAGATGTAGATTTGGAAGTATTGGCTAAATCGACGCCGGGGCTTTCGGGTGCCGATATTGCAAATATTGTCAATGAAGCAGCTTTGTTTGCAGCAAGACGGAATAGCGATGTAGTTACTATGTATGATTTTGAGCAGGCAAAAGACAAAGTGCTAATGGGAGTTGAGCGGAAAAGTCTGGTAATTTCTCCAAAGGAGAAAGAAATGACAGCGTATCACGAGATGGGACACGCACTTGTTCGATATTTTATTCCAAATGCAGACAAAGTTCATAAAGTAACTATAATTCCACGCGGGCGAGCACTTGGGGTAACGACTTTTCTTCCGAACGAGGACCAGCACTCTCTAACAAAAGATTACATTGAAACACAAATTATTACTTTGCTTGCGGGACGAGCAGCAGAAAAGATTGTTTTTGGCAATTTAACGACAGGTGCAGCTAATGATTTGCAGCGTGCAACGCAACTTGCGCGCAAAATGGTTTGCGATTGGGGAATGAGCGAGGAAATTGGTCCGATTACATTTGCTCATCAACACGAAGAAGTATTTTTAGGTCGCGATATTTCTCAGCCAAGAGACCATAGCGAACTAACAGCTCAGCTTATTGACAGCGAGGTAAGAAAAATATTAACACAATGCTCAAATAAAGCTGAACAAATATTAAATGATAATCTGGAACTTCTTCACAAAACTGCAAAGATACTACTTGAACGCGAAACACTTGATTCGAGCGAGCTCGAAGCAATTATTCGTGGCGAAGAATTGCCACCAATTTCGATTAGTGCATTGAATGCAATAAAAGCGATGGCTTATTCTTCACGCACAGAAAATATCACTGAGAAACAGGAAAATAGCGAAAATAACGGGCAACAGGATTGATTTTTGAGAAAGGAGATTTGATAAATTAAGTGTGGGCTATCTTGACAGTTTTAGTTTATAACCTTCGGAAGGGTTGAAACCTTCCGAAGGTTTTTTCTAAATCATTGTTGGTTAATTGAAAAGACGTGTCTCACATTAAACTTTTTCATTTTCTACTAAATAGTTATTCCCTATTTTAAAGACCTTGTTTTTGAAGGAAAACTCCTTTGTCGACTTTGGAGAAGAAATCCTGGTAAAATTTAGCGTCGTCGACTGAATACACTTTAATCACATTACCTGTGTTGTCGAGCTCTCTTGCCTGGAAATTTGCACGAACTTTGGTTTGGCGACCGTATTCAGAAACATTAATGGAAACTTCAATTTGCCTAATTTTTTTGTAAACTTCGCGCTGGTTGGAGTTATTATTTGCGTTTGCAAGAGACAAAAAGAATTGCTCCCAGAAATCATCTTTTTGGCGGCTTGGGTTTGAGAGGTCTATCTCTTTGGAAGCAGTAACAAGTCCTAAATCGACAACAGCATTTTTTACAATATAACCATCGTCCTGCAAAACGTTGAGAACAGATTTCATTACAAGTTTGACGTCATTTGTGTCAAAATATCGAGATTGAAATTCACGTATTTGAGTTTGTGTCATTTGGGTTTCCTGACGTGAAGTAGTAACCACGGTGCAGGAGGACAAAGCCAGCAGGAACAAGAGCAAAATTAACGAAAATGTTTTCATTGCATCCTCCGTTAAAATTTGCTTGCGTGGTAAGCGAATGAATCGACTTTGCCTTGTTCGTTCATTTTTATTACAACAGTTAATGTTTTTTGGGTTACAGTTGCGGTTGATGATGAACTACCTTGTGCAAAGAGAACAAGGAATAGTACGTTCGCACTTTCGCTATAGCGGGCTTCGGATGCGATACGGTCGTAGACCCAGGTTTCGTAGCCATTTTGGTCGCGTGTGATGATATTAGGCGAGCCGAGTGCCTCGATAACTTCCGCACCGGACATACCTTGGCGTAATTCTTTTTGCAGAGTGCCGACAGTAATTTGCTTTTCCTGGCTGCCAGATTGAGCAGAATACGACCCACCAGAAGTAACAGTGCAGGAACTAATTCCGAGAGCAAGTGCGATTGCAAATATGCTTGCAAAAAATACCTTTTTCATAATAACCTCCATAATTTTTATTAACAAATAATCTTAAAATTCGAAAACAAGACCAATTTGGAAAGTTGCAATATCAGTTTTGGATTTAGAACGACTAAATTCGGGGGAAGTATCAGAATTGATTTGCTTAACCATATAGTAGTCAACTGTTGTACCTTTTGCGTATCACGCTTTGATATCAAGCAACAGACGAGAGTAGTAGCTTGGAAGAGTGACGAAATCGACTAATTTTATCATAGTTCCGACGCCCAAACCAGCATTCCAGCCAGCTGAAAGTTCATTTTTCGAATCTTCTATTCCGAAAGCAGACTTAAAATCACTATTTGCGTTGAATAGAGTAAATCCTGCAAATGCTTCGAAGTACGGGAAAAAATATTCAGCAACATTTGGGCGGATTTGCATAAAAACTGTAACGGGGATAATCATATTCTGGTAGGAAACTGTATCTCTGAGGTAGGTCCAATCACCTTGATTTTTGTATCTGAAAATACGTTCGTCGCCACCATAGAACAGGAAATCTGTCTGCAAACCAAGAGTAATCGGAACGGGTGCAAAGTTGTAACCACCATAGAGAGAAAAACCTTGACCGGAACGTTTTAGATTATCATAGAACTCTTTTTGTGGTACTGAATTAGTAAAGCTAAGTCCGAACATACCTTTCAGCGGTTTTCTTTTCAGAGCTTCGATTTCTTGCTGCTCAGTTTGAGCAGTTGCTGAAAATGAAGCCAAAGCAAGTCCTGCGATTAAAAATATTAACATTTTTTTCATAATTCACTCAATTGTAATAATTCACAAAATTTTCTAAAATATATTACGTAAATTACTATACGATGTTACAAAAAAATAAAGGTTTGGTAATGAGGATATTGATACTCTTTTTGTTTTTTATTATAGTACTCATTTATAATCTTTTTGGTGAGCAAGATTTCAAAATTTCTGGAAATTTTCAATTAAGAACAGAGCTTGATGGAAGAGACTTTTCCGACAAAACATATCCGCTTAGTTTTACTTCGATGCGCACTAAGATTGGATTAGAAAAAAATCTAACGAAAAACATTAGCGTATTTTTTCAGATACGCGATTCAAGGTTGTGGGGCGAAGCAAAAAACACGATTTATAACTTGAAGAATTTAGATTTGCATCAGGGCTATGTGCAATTTGATAATATTCTTGACGAACCGATGAGCGTAAAAGCGGGGCGCTTCGAGATGCAGTTCCGCAACGGAAGATATTTTTCAACGAATAATTTTAATTATATTTCACGTTCGTGGGATGGTGTTTTATTCAGTTACGATACGAAACCATTCGGAATAAACGTGTTTGCATTAACTCACAGTCGTTCAGTTGATCCATACATTGGACGAGCAGTGCCGGACACGACGCAATATCCATATCCATCGAAACCGGAGGAAGGGCATAATTTATACGGATTTTGGAGCAAATTTGCATTCGACAAAGAGCATTATTTAGACATATTTTCATATTATGACTTCAATCGTAAAAGAACATCGAAAGGCAATTACACATCAAACAGATTTATGAGTGGATTTTATTACAAATTCAGTTATGATGATTTTTTCACAGTGCTTGAAGGTGCTTACCAGGGCGGAGAAGCAGGAGACCAAAAAAACAGCAGTGCGCCAAGAATTATTCAAGCGTTTAATGTTGCGGGAAGTTTGAATTACAAGATTGATGATTTAACAGTAGGATTAAATGCAGATGTATTATCCGGGACATCAGAAAAAGACCTAAACGAAGGGAAGTATTACAGAACATTTGATGCAACTTATCAGGGCAAGCATTCATTTTACTCTGGTATGGATTATTTTAGCGACATACAAAAATCAACAAATAACAGAGGTTTGAATGATTTGTTCATAAAAATCACTTATGACGTGAAGCCCTGGACGTTCATTTTCGAGGGGCATAATTTTACCACTAACAAAGCATATAGATTGCAAAACAATGAAAAAAGTAGAGATTTGGGCAATGAATTGTATCTAATTACGCGAGTGAATTTACTTAAAAATGCAAGTCTTGAATGGGGTAAAGCAGTATTTATTCCCGGAGAAGTGATGAAAGACGTTTACGATGTAAAAAAGAATGATGGGAATTACGATAGAACAGACCCATCATTCTGGACATATTTAATGATGCGTGTTAGTTTTTAGTAAAAATTATTGTTTATTTTGAAAAATAATGATATTTTAGGGATTATTTTCCATTAATATTCAAGGAGTTGAAAAATGAAAGTATTGAAGTATTTTTTACTTGTTTGTCTCTCTATTTTTATTTTAAGTGGATGCGGCAACAAGCACGGAAAACCTGTTGAAATAGAAGATTTGAAGGAATACAAGGACGAAGCGGTTGGATTTTCGCTAAAATATCCTTCAAACTGGGTAGTAACTAAATTAACAGGTGTTCGTTTTGCTGCATTTTCGTCGAACAATGCAAAACTACGTTTTGCAAGATACGATACGGAAGGATTTCCAGGTGCAAAAATTGATTTGAATGTTGTCAAAATCGATAGTGTTGTTACACTTGATAGTATAATAAAAGTTAACAAGACATTCCAACCGGATTTGTATAAGTTTGACGAAGTGATGATAGATGGTGTGAAGGCAAGTAGATTTAGATATTCATTTGAGTTAGAAGATGGCGAATTTGTGGGCGAATTGTATGTAGCAACGAAAGATGGAAAACTTGCAACAGTTCTATTCTTCGAAGCATTTGCAAATACGTGGGATATGTATAAAGATAAATTCAACGAGATAGTTTCATCTTTGAAATTGGCAGTAGAACCAGCAGCACCAACAGCAGTTACCATCAATGTTGAAGAACCACCTGCATCAGCAAATTTAGTTCCGAAATCGGGTCCTGGTTATGTAATAATGGTGCCTGATAATTTTAATTTGACAAAGGGTATAGCTCGAAATGTAATTTCGTCTCAAAATTATATTGGCAAGCGTCGCGCTGATTGCAATATTCAGGTAGATGTAATCGATGCTTCACAATCGAAGAACTTAAAGAAAATTGTTGAAGAAAACAGACCTACATACAAAAACAGTGGCGAACCAAGGTCAATTAATTTGGGCGGTGTGGAAGCTTACGTGTTCCCATATCAACCCACAGGACAAGTAAAAGGACGTGTTTACTTTGCTTTGAAAGGCGATAGATTGTATAGAATCACAATGAATTGGTTTGTAGGAGAAGAAAAAGACTATTTGCCTGTATTTGAAAAATCTGTAAATTCTATAAAATTTGAATAAACGATAGTAATTCTATTGATTAAAAAAATAAAGGGGTTGCCAGATGCGGACAACCCCTTTATTATTAAATTAGGATAGAACTACCATATATCTGGATTTTTTAGATACTCGTCGATAGCGGCGGCAGCCTTGCGACCAGCCCCCATAGCAAGGATAACAGTTGCACCACCGGTAACAATATCGCCACCTGCGAAAACCCCTTTTTTGTTTGTTTTCATTGTGTTTTCGTCGACAAGAATATTGCCCCATTTGTTGACTTTGAGGTCAGGAGTGGTGGAACTGATAATTGGATTAGAGCCATTGCCAATTGCAACGACGGCAACATCAACAGGAATAGTTTCGATAGCGCCAGGAATAGGAACAGGACGACGACGACCGGAAGCATCGGGTTCGCCGAGTTGCATTTTTTGGACAACCATTTCACGCAGGTTGCCGATTTCGTCGCCACGAAGTTCGACAGGGGCGTAGAGAAGCATAAACTCAACGCCTTCTTCTTTAGCGTGATGAACTTCTTCCACACGGGCAGGCATTTCGGCTTCGGTTCTACGGTAGCAAATAATTGCGCGCTTTGCACCAAGACGCAGAGAAGTGCGAACTGCGTCCATAGCAGTATTACCACCGCCGAAAACAACCACAGTTTTGCCTTTAATATTGAAAATTGGAGTATCGGCATTTGGAAATTCATAAGCACGCATAAGATTAACGCGAGTGAGAAACTCATTTGAGGAATAGACACCATTGAGATGCTCACCGGGTACGCCCAGGAAATAAGGCAAACCAGCGCCAACTCCTAAAAACACAGCATCGAAACGTTGAAGAAGTTCGTCGACTGTTTCGGTCAGTCCAATAATGTAATTAGTAACAAATTTAACGCCTAATTTTTTCAATCCATCGACTTCGGCTCGGACAATTTCTTTTGGCAAACGAAATTCAGGAATGCCATAGATAAGCACGCCACCAATTTCGTGAAGCGCTTCGAAAACAGTAACGTCGTGTCCCATCTGAATTAAATCGCCGGCACAGCTCAAACCTGCGGGACCGCCACCAACGATAGCGACTTTCTTCCCCGTTTTTGGCTTTGTTTCGGCGATTTGCAGACCAATAGTGCGGCGTTCCCAATCGGCAGCCCAACGTTCGAGGTAACCGATGGCAACAGGTTGACCTTTCTTTGCAAGAATACAGACTTTTTCGCATTGCTCTTCTTGTGGGCACACTCTACCACAAACAGCAGGCAAAGCGTTGTCTTCTTTAAGAATTGAGGCAGCTTCTTTATATTTACCTTCTGCAATCATCTTAATAAAATCAGGGATTTTTACCGAGACAGGGCAACCGGCAACACAAGCCGGCTTTTTGCACTGCAAGCACCGTTCAGCTTCGCGGCGGGCAGTTTCTTCGTCGTAACCTAAATTGACTTCCAGGAAGTTCTTAATACGTTCGTTTGGGTCTTGCTCGGGCATTTTATGTCTTGGGATAGCCATTCTTTCTTTTGGAGTGAGTTCTGCCATATTATTGCTCCTTTTGCTTTTTAAGTTCTTCGTTGAACATTTTGTCGTAATTACATTCTAATTCGTGCAAGCTAATTTGTTCCTCATTGCGATAAACTCTATTTCTTTGCTTTAATATTTCGAAATCAACTGCGTGGGCGTCGAATTCCGGACCATCGACGCAAGCAAAAACAGCTTTTCCATCGACAACGACACGGCAACCGCCGCACATTCCGGTGCCATCGACCATAATAGGATTGAGGCTAACGACTGTTTTGATATTATGAGGTTTTGTAACTTTTGCAACTGCTTCCATCATAGGAATGGGACCAATTGCAAGCACAAAATCAATTATTCTTCCTTCATCAATCAATTGCTGTAATTTATCAGTTACAAAGCCGTGAAAACCATAAGAGCCATCATCAGTTGTTGGATAAACTTCATCGGCAATTTGTTTCATTTCATTTTCGAGGATAACGTAGTCTTTGGAACGACCACCAATAATAGAGATAACATAGTTGCCGGCGTCTTTGAGTGCTTTGGCAGTTGGGTAGGCGATAGCAGTTCCAACTCCACCACCGATGCTAACGGCAGTACCAAAGTGCTCGATGTGAGAGGGTTTCCCAAGAGGACCGACAACGTCAAGAATGGAATCACCTGCGTTTAGTGTGTTGAGCAGGCGGGTGGTTTTGCCAACACCTTGAACGATGATTGTGATTGTGCCGTCGGCGGGGTTGCTATCGGCAATTGTAATAGGAATACGTTCGCCTTTTTCGTGAACACGGAGAATAATGAACTGCCCTGCTTTTCTCTTTTCAGCAATTTTTGGTGCTTCAATTCTAAATAATTTAACTTCGGGTGCTAAAAATCGGGCTTCTACTATTTTATTCATTAATACCTCAAATTATATATTATAAATAATTATCGAAATAATAAATATTTAGAAATTTAATTTATGAAAATATCATAATTGATAAAAGAAAAATATTACAAGATAATTACAAGAAATAATTACAAAATCGTAAATTTGCAATGATGTCGAGAAATAAATGATAAATATGAAAACAGTTGTAACAATAGTGCTTTTTTTGAATGCAATTTATCTTTGTGCAGAAAAAATATATTGGGCAGATAGTTTAATTGCTGTATCGTCGGAAGCAAGATTTGTGAATGCAGGAAGAACTGCATTTAAAGGGATACAGGTTCTTGGGAAACCAAATATTATGCCAGATTTCGGTGTAAGCCCGTGTGCGTGGATGCCCGATTATACCCGCAATGGAATGGAATGGATAAAAGTTGGGTTTAAAATGCCAGCAGTGGCAAATAAGTTGTTTATTTATGAAAGTTATAATCCGGGTGCTATATCGAAAGTAATTGTGAATGATGAACAAGAAAATGAAAAAATCGTGTATAATAATTTAAACCCGACGCCAATTCAAGAGAAGGGACGAGTAATGAGCATTTCGTTTGCGAAAACAGTTGTAAAATCAGTTAGAATTGAAATTACAACAGTGAATTATAAAGATTATTACCAGATTGATGCAATTGGCATTTGCGATTGCAGGGAAGATTATGAACCAAAAATAAATCAGCCTGAAAATTTAATTTATGGGGAAAAAATAAATTTAGGCGAAAATGTAAATTCGAAAAATGCTGAATTGGGACCGGTGATTACACCTGACGGGACAACCCTATATTTCACACGAGACCAGCATCCTGACAACATAGGCGATAGCAAAGACCAGGATATTTGGTTTTCAACGGTTGATAGTCTGGGTAATTTTTCACCTGCACAAAATATAAATGCACCAATCAACAATGAATGGAACAATTTTGCAATTGGGATTTCGCAAGATGGTAATGTGTTGTATTTAGGCAATATCTACAATGCCGACGGCACGCAATCAAAAGGTCTATCACGTTCTTTTATGACTGACAGCGGGTGGTCTTTTCCACAGCAGATTGAAATAGAAGATTACTATAATTTGGGGCGTTTTTCGAGCTTTTCTTTTTCGGCAAACGGGAAAGTGCTGATAATGTCTGTCGAGCGTCGGGATAGTTATGGAGAAAATGATTTATATGTAAGCTTCTTGCAGGAAAATGGGACTTGGAGCAAACCGAGGAATTTAGGCGCCGACATCAATACAGCAGCATCGGAGGACACACCATTTTTGGCAGCAGATGGAGCAACTTTGTATTTTTCGAGTTCGGGGCATCCGGGGTATGGATCTAACGATATGTTTGTTGCAAGGCGGCTGGATGAAAGCTGGCAGCGATGGAGTGAGCCTATAAATTTAGGGAAACCGATAAACAGTCGCGGATGGGACGGATATTATTCATTGCCTGCTTCGGGAGAGTACGCGTATTTTGTATCGACCGAAAACAGTATCGGACGGGAAGATATTTTCAAAATAAAGCTGCCATCTGAATTTCGCCCATATAATGTAGTTCTGATAAAAGGTAAAGTGCTAAACGCAAAAACTAAGAAACCAGTTGAAGCAACAATTAAGTATGAATATTTGGCAAATGCTCAAAATGCAGGGATTGCGAAGTCAAATCCTAAAACAGGCGAATATGTTATAACATTGCCGGGCGGGCATCGCTATGCATATTATGCGGTGGCAAATGGATTTCTGGCGTTAAATGAGAATATTGATTTAAGTAGTTTGGAGCAATACAAAGAGATAAAGAAAGATTTGTTGCTTGTCCCGATTGAAATAGGTCAGAAAGTTGTTCTGAACAATATATTTTTCGAATATGGTAAATATGAATTACTGGAAGAATCCTTTGCGGAACTTGAAAGAGTGAAGAAATTTATGATTGAATATCCGCATATTAGAATAACAATCGAGGGACATACAGACAATATTGGTTCGCTTCAATACAATATGCAGCTTTCGCTAAATAGAGCAAAAGCAGTCCGTGACTGGTTAGTGGAAAATGGGATTGAAGCAAGCAGAATAAAATTTAAAGGATATGGACCGAAGAAGCCCATTGCTTCGAACTCGACAGAAGAGGGACGTAGCCGCAATAGGCGTGTAGAATTCGAAATTGAATGATAATAAAAGTTATATTGGTTGAATTTTAATATTTACGCGGCGCTTTTGTTTATCAGGTAGAGTGCTTTTATCAACGCCTTTTCCTTCGATTTTCCAGATAATTTTATCACTCAGATTTTTACTTTTTAGATTAATGTAACGCTCGAAGTATTTAGCAGTGTAGTAAGCACGTAGAAGCGAAAGGAGGTTGTTGTCCATTTTCTCGCCGCGTCGGACGAACACACCAAATTTTTCGTCTTCGATATCAGCATCAGGGAAAATTGCTTTTGGGCTAATTGTGCGAGGGTCAGCAAATCCATACATCACGACTTGAATTTTGATGTCGTCCTTTTCAAGACAGTTATCGTTAAGAAGAGAGACGATATCGTAAAGTTTTTCGGCAGCTTCGGTCAAAGCACGTTCGACTTCATCGGTGAAACTGTCGTAAATTTCGCCGGGTCGCTCGATGTATCTTGTTTGTTCATCAACACCAATCAGATTATAGGCAAATTTCAGACGCAGGGCTTCGAGGTTCTCGCGGGTGTTTGGCTGATAGTAACCTGTAACAAAGAAAGGAACTTTGATTTCGACTAAATCGAATTCTTCAACGGGATTAAATTCAAACATTGTTCTAATAACCACAGTGGAGCTATCAGAGCAAGGGACAATAATTTCCCTTTCGGCGGAATATTTTGTATTACAATCATTTTCGTAACGAATTGTATAGTGGCGATTAGGAATTACATCAAACTTGAAAACACCAAATGGAGAAACATATTGCGTTGCAACAATGTTGTTTTCATTATCGAGAAGGTATGCTTTGCCACTTAATGGGAAATTTGGGAAGCGAGAAGTAACGTAGCATTGGATTATAGCAGGACCGCACAAATCAAAAGCGTAGAGATCTTTGCCACCACAGCCGTTAGGTCTGTTCGACGAAATAAAGAGTTTGTCTTTGAAAATTGCTGGACCGGTGTCATCAGCAAGAGAATTTATTGGGGGTGGCATTAGTTTCGGGTTAGTCCATTTTGCATAACCAGATGGAGTAGCCTTGACAATGTTATAGACTTTTGCGTTTGAATAGCCCTGAGATGAAAAATACAGAATCCCATCTTCCGAGACAAAGGGAGAAAGTTCGTTAGCTTCGGTATTAATTTCTGAGAGGTTGCGGGGGGACGACCAATTACCTTGATTGTCGCGAACCGAAACGTAAAGGTCCAATCCACCTTTGCCGCCGGGTCTGTCGGAACTGAAAATAAGTATTTTCCCGTCAGGTGAGATAAACGGGTGCGATTCAAAATGCTCGGTATTTATTGTTCTGGCATTTTGTGGTCTTGACCAGCTCTCCCCTATTTTTTCTGCAAAGAACAAATCTCTGTTGATTTTGTTGTTAGTGCGAGTGTTTGCGGCGAACCAAATTTCTAAATTTCCAGAAATAGGATTATAGCAAAAAGTTGGAGAACTTACGTTTTGCAGTGAACCAAATGGCAAATCATTAGCAACTCGTGGACGTGAAAACTTGCCATCGGCAAATTCGCTTTTGTAAATTGTTTCGTTGATTTTCTTTTGCCGATTGGAAACTGTGTAATAAAATGAATTTTCCCAAAAGGTTGGCGAATATTCGTCATTATCTGTATTAAACGGTGAAGAAATATTTCCCTCAGATGGCACTTTCGGGCAGGTGCTCGAAGAGGCACAACCTGCCAGAACAGTCGATACAAGCAACAATAGGAGTAATTTTCTATTCATCATCGTCCAAATTTAATTTTCCTTACATACTTATCGACAAAACAATAGAAATATTAATGCCAAAATTTTAGAGAAATTTAATTGATTTTTTATTAAGTTAGAAAATAAATCCTTACTTATTCAAAGGTTCCGAAATGAAAAAATATTATCTATTGCTTGTAGTTTGTGGTGCTGCACTGTTTTTTGGTGCAACTTATTACAAATTATCGCCACCGCTATTCGTTATCAAGCAGTATAATTTAAGTTATGAACAAAAGTCACTAAAAGAATTGAACAACAGAGAAGTAGAAACATTTGACAGCATATTAAGAGCAAGAGGAATTAACTACCGTTCAGCAGATGATGATATAATTTATGACAGTTTGTTAAATCAGAAACTAATTTCCGGGAAAAAAGAATTATTTGACATAAAAGAAGTGGAATATTTCAGAAAAACCAAGAAAGACAGCACAATTATTGTGAAAAATTCCAAAGGAGTTGATTTTATTCGTGAGATTTTCAATGCCCGAAGTCAAACAGATATACCAAAGCAATATCAAAAACATATTAGCAAAAACAGTTATGATATTGTTTTGTATTTCACAGAAAAGGATTTGCCGATTGATATTGCGGGAAATGAGGTAAAGGACAGAAGACGTTATTTTATAGCAACAGATGATTATAAGCATTACTTATTATTGATAAAGGTCAATGAATTATTCACAGCAGAAGAACTAATAGACAAAGGATTTTTGTTCGATAACACCAAAATTTCAATTCCCGAAGATATTTTGTATCCATATAGAGATGATAGATTCTGGATTTTGCCAATAATGCTTTTATTAGCACTATTCCCAATGTTATCGACATTGAAGCCGAAAGAAGATGCAGGAAATCTGAATAGACTTTTGGGATTAACAGAAGTTTTAGACAAGCAAATAAATGTTGCAAAGATATGGTTACTTCTTGCGATTTTATGTATTGTTGCAGTTTGTGCGGTAGTGTTTTTCGAGATGGACATAGCAGAAGGAGGTGGAGCGATAATCTTTATTGGAAGCTTTCTTGCATTGACAAGCATAATTGTGTTTTTCTACTATCGAAAGCGAGCAAGACAACTTTCGCAAATTCTCTCGGGCGAGGACGTTTTAGCAAAGTGGGAATATGATAGATTTTTCTGGCAGAAATATGCAGATAAATATTTGCAAAAGTATCTTGCGATGAACAAATCTACTTTGCTACTGGTTTCGGTAATGATAATAATAATATTTGGAGCAATTATGATTGCCGACCCCGAAGTTGCCGAAACAATGGGATTAATAGGAGCTGGATTGATAGCGTTGGTAACACTTGTAGCATATATTTCACCAAAAATATCAGCAAAGAATCTTGCAAAATCGCATCCAATAGCAATTATCGGGAAGAACTGTGTGTTGATTGGGAGGCAATTCCACAGCTGGGGAATGTTCGGCAATAGATTGGAAAATGTGAAGATTAGCGAGGAAGAAATAAACACATTGGAGATTCAGTATTCATATCAAACAAGGTATGGTCGCACAAATGTAACCGTGATTATTCCGATACCGCAAGGTAAAATTGAGGAGGCGCAAGCGGTAGCTCGTAGATTGATGGAGGAGAAGAGATAGAGAGAAGGGTAGTGTCCAAATTGCTTGTTCTAATGGGACTGTCTCAATAGTTTTTGTTTTAATCATTCGTAAGTAATTAATACCTTTCGATAGTTTACAACAATCATTGTTTGTAACGAAATAACAAAGGCTGTCCTTTTTCGGGACAGCCTTTTGTTAGTTGTTTATGATAAACTGTTAGTTGCCAGGGACAGCAGTTGGTTGTTGCTGTTGTTCGGCGGCTTCGCGCTTCATACGCCAGTAGCGACGTTCAGCCTTGATTTCTTCGGGAGTTTTTGGTCCAGCTGGTGGAATTTTTAGGACTTGCCCAGGGAAAATAATGTCAGGGTTGCGAATTTGGTCAGTGTTAGCTTGCCAGATTTTTGGCCATTGGAGTGGGTCGCCGTAGATTTCCATTTTGCCGGAAATGTTCCACAAGCAGTCACGGTTTTCAGCCCAGGTGCCAACTGTGTAAGTAGTGATTTTCTTTTCACGATAAAGACCGCGAATATCGCGACCAAGTTGCACCATTCTATCGAAGAACTTTGGCATAATTGAAATTTTGTTTTTTCTGAGTTCAAGATATTCATTTTCTAATGCTTCGACATCGCTTCTGCGGTCGGCAAGTTGGTCGTCGTTAAGTCTTTTCATATCGCGGACTTTGCCTTCGAGAACGCCTAATCTTTGAGCGAAAGCCTCAATATCAGCATCAGTAGTGCCTAATATACGTTTAATTTCGTCGTTGCAATCACGAAGAGCAGCATTAACATTTTTCAATTCGATTTCGAGTTCTTCATATTTTGCATTTAATTCATTCAATTTAGTTTCCAGCGAGGACACTCGGGACTGGAAATCCTGAATGCGAAGTTCAGCTTCTTTGCGAGTAAGCTCAGCATCAGGTTTGCTTGCAGGTGGCATTTGAGCAAACGCAAAAGCACCTGATAAAAATAAAATACTGACTATTGTTAAAATCTTTTTCATATTTCTCCATTAATTGATTGTTTCACATTTTAGTTCAAGAAATTAATCCTGCCAAACATTTGGCCATTGTGAAAGTTTTTGCTTTACGAACTCGCGGTCTTTTTCGCAGTTTTTAAGTTCGCCTTTGCGAGCGTTAATTTCAGCTTGAATTTTGTTAATTTCTTGCTGTTTGTTCGAGATTTGTGTGTTAAGCTGACTTTCGCGTTTGCGAAGTTCTTGCAATTGCATTAGTTGCTCCTCTGTTATCATTCTTGTGCAATCAGTTAGCAAAGACGAGGAGAGAACTAATAATGAAGAAAGCCCGAAAATTGAAATGAGCTTTTTAAATTTCATAAATCCTCCTTAAAGGGGTTTAATAAACAAATATTATAATAATTAAATGATGTCAAAAACTCTATCAAATATTATGAATAAAAACAAAAATCGTAATTTTTAATCATTAATCCTAATAAAAATAATAAATTTCAATTAATAAAAACAACAAAAAAATCAATTGAACCAAATTGCTCTGTTCAAATTAGTATCTGTTTGACACCATCGGAATGTTTAAAATTTACCTAAAGTTTTCCAAAAACGTTGTAGAGACTTGTTTATACAGTGTCTTATAAAAACATATATTTTGTTATTATTTCAAGCACCTATTACTTATCGCAATGACCAATTCAAATCAAATCGTATAAAAAAATATTAGAGCAAAACAACGTCAATAGTATTATTGATTAATGGAGATTTGGAAATGAAAAAAATTATATTATACTTACAGATTACTTTATTTGTTGTAATTTTTATTAATTCTTCTTTTGCTCAAATCCAGAAGCCAAAAAATGTGATAATAATGATAGGCGACGGTATGGGCGAAAATCAGATAAAAGCCGCAACCTATTATCAAAGAGGTGAAGACAATTCTCAGGCTTTTCACAAATTTCCCGTAAAATTGTACGTTTCGACTTATGCTGCAAAAGCAGGACTAAAAGGAGAAGACTCTGATTTAGATTGGAGCATTGGATATAATACAAAGGAAGCGTGGGTCGATTACTCATGGATACAAAAGCAATATACTTGTTCGGGAGCATCGGGAACTGCTATTGCTTGTGGCGAAAAGACCTACAATGGTGCTATTGGTATGGACGTAAATAAACAACCGATTGAAAATTTATCAGAAGTGGCAAAGAGATTGAATAAATCTGCGGGTGTTGTTACATCAGTGATGCTAAGCCACGCCACACCTGCTGTGTTTGTTGCTCACAACGAACATAGAAATAACTATTCTGAAATTGCAAAAGAAATGTTGCTGGATAGCAAGGTTGATGTAATAATTGGAGCAGGGCATCCATATTACAATCACGACGGTGAACGTTTGCCACAAGCAAAAACCTTTAAATATGTTGGAGATAGTCTGATATGGGTTGGATTAACCAAAAATTCAACTGAATTTATTGTCGATGGGAAGAAAAAGACAGTCGCAGATATAGATGGGGACAACATTCCTGATGCCTGGTATTTTGTCGAAAACAAGCAAGATTTTGAGAAAATTGCACGTGGGGAATTCATACCTAAAAGATTGCTTGGAGTAGCCCAAGTGGCTGAAACATTCCAGCAAAGAAGAAGGACAACCGACGATAAGTCTTATTTCGAAGGGAAAGGTCAAGCAATGGAAGATGCTTACGTTGTGCCATTCAACAAGATTGTGCCTGATTTAGCAACGGTTTCGCTTGCTGCATTAAACACATTGAAGCAAAATAAGCAAGGTTTTTTCCTGATGATTGAGGGTGGAGCAATTGATTGGGCTTGCCACGGAAACCAGAAAGGGCGTTTGATAGAGGAAACAATCGATTTCTTCGTTGCGATTGATAGCGTAATTGCCTGGATTGAGAGAAATAGTTCGTGGGACGAAACTTTACTTATTATCACAGCAGACCACGAAACGGGATATTTGACAGGGATAGACCAGGATAAGACCAAACCTCTCGATAAACCCATCAAGAACAACGGTAAAGGCAAAATGCCTGATATGCAATTCAATTCAACAAGCCACACAAATGCACTTGTTCCTTTTTTTGCAAAAGGAGCAGGAGCAGATTTGTTTAATCTACTTGCAGATGAAATAGACCAGAAGAAGGGCAAATACCTTCAAAATTCAGAAGTTGGAGCAGGAATAAAAATACTCTGGCAAATATCGAACAACTAAATTCGTTCGGCAATTGCTTTTAGTATTTCTTTTGCAGCTTGGAGCTTGGGTAAAGGCATAAATTTAGTTTCCTTGCCAAGTCTATCAATAATTGTGATGGTGTTTTTGTCGCCGCCAAATCCACTATCGGGTGCATTTGCTAAATTGGCAACAATCAGGTCGCAATTTTTATCTTGAAGCTTACGTTTGGCATTTTCGAGCAGGTTATCAGTTTCGAGGGCAAATCCAACGATGAATTGGTGAGATTTTGATTTGCCTGCTTCGGCAAGAATATCTTTTGTGCGGACAAGTTCGATAGTAACGCTCTCCCCTACTTCTTCTTTTTTCATTTTATGTTCAAATTTGATTTTTGGAGTGAAATCGGCAACAGCTGCGGAAAATATTGCAACGTCGACGTTTGGAAAATGTTTCATAACTTCCTGATACATTTGTTCAGCTGACTGGACCGGAATGAAGTTGCAATTTGCAGGAGGTTCGAGCTGGGTGGGACCGGAAATTAAAATAACTTCTGCACCAATTTCAGAAGCAAAATTAGCAAGAGCAAAGCCCATTTTGCCCGAAGAAAAATTGGAAATAAAGCGAACGCTATCGATTTTTTCGATTGTAGGTCCGGCAGTGATGAGAATTCTTTTTCCCTTCAATTTATCGAAAGTCTTCGACTGCATTTTCTTTTTTAACATTTCAAGTTCAAGTTCGGCATTCCATTTGTCTTTTTCGAGACTTTCATCAATAGTTTCGAGAGGTTTTTCAGTAAGATTGTTGATGTTATTTTCAAGAGAAATTTCAGATTTATTTTCGAATTTATCGAATGATTTGAAAATATAGTCCATCAATACAGGAATATCAGGCAGGCGACCTGGACCAATTAGCCCGCTGGCAAGTTCACCTTCGGCAGCAGGAATGATTGTGTAGCCAAAGGATTTAAGGATACGAATATTATTTTGAGTGGCGGGGTGCTGCCACATATCGAAGTCCATAGCAGGAGCAATCAGCAAAGGTTTTTCAGGAGGCAGTGCCATTGCAACGCAAACAAGAGCTGTATCGCTCAGTCCATTTGCAACTTTGGAAAGCGTTGTAGCCGAGCAAGGGGCAATAATCATCAAATCTGCCCATTGAGCAAGCTGAACGTGCCAGGCACCGCTTGTTTGCTTAATATCGTCGAACATCTCGACAACAACAGGATGACGGCTGAGGCTTTCGAGTGTGGTCGTAGTAATGAATTTTGTAGCGGCGG
>JAKIZO010000023.1:0-15296 GCA_022707965.1 Bacteroidota bacterium | reverse complement strand
CAAGCAAAGCAGATTTATATGCAGCAATTGAGCCTGTAACACCAACGACAATTTTTTTATTTTTCAAAAATTTTTCCATAATAATCATAAGTTATTGAAACATTCCTTTTTTTTCACCTTTGTATCCATTAATAAAGTCGGCAGCGGCAGTAACTTTTTTGCCTTCAATTTGCAATTTTTTGATAAAAATAAATCCGGCTTTGCATTTGACGCAAAATTGCCCTTTCTCGATTAAAAATTCACCGGGTTTTTCTAAACCAAGAAAAACATCATTGACCGAGCAGCTGCATTTTTCGTAGTCAGCACGGAAAATTTTCATTTTTTTGCCTTCGAAAATTGTCCAGGCACCTGGAACAGGCGAATAGCCGTGAATAAAATTGCGAACTATTTCGGCATAATCATCAAAATTGATTTTAGCGTTATGGCTATAAATTTTCGGAGCAGAAGTGGCAAGGCTCTCGTCCTGTGGAATTGGCTTGTAGTTTCCTCTGGCAAGAAGTTCACAAGTATCAATAGCCAGGCGAGCAGCTAATGGTGCCATTAAATCGTGCAAATCGCCGGAGGTGGCACCTTCGGGAATAGGAATAACAGTTTGTAGCAGAATATTGCCTGTATCGACTTTTTCCTGAATAAGAAAAGAAGTAAGCCCGGTAATTTTCTCACCATTGATAATTGCCCAGTTGATTGGCGCAGCACCACGATATTTCGGGAGCAAACTGGCGTGAATATTGAAGCAACCAAGACGAGGTATGGTGAAAACCTCTCTTGGCAAAATCCTAAAGGCAACGACAACAATAATATCGGGATTTATAGATTTTAGTGTCTCGATAAATTCAGAATCTTTCAGGTTTTCGGGTTGAAGGACTTGCAAGCCAAGTTCCAGAGCAGTTTTTTTTACGGGAGAAGGAAGCACTTTGTGGCCACGTCCCTGAGGCTTATCAGTTGCGGTAACTACTGCTTTTACGTTATATTTTTTGTTCAATTCAATAAGAGTGGGAACAGCAAATTCGGGCGTTCCCATAAAAACAATCGAAAGGCTCATTATTGTCTGTTCCTATTAGCAAGAGTAACATTAAAGGTCATTTCTTTATTATTTCTCAGGACACGGACTTTGACAGTATCGCCAGCTTTATATTCGCCGATAATATACATAAAGTCGTGCAAGTTTTTGACTTGTTTATCATCGATATAGGTAATAATGTCGTCTTCTTTAAGACCGGCCGACTGAGCAGGGCTACCGGGAGAGGTGCCGGAAATTTTTAGTCCGAGCGGAGATTCCTCGAAATTGGGGACAATACCGAACCAGGGACCGCCGCCACGCATTGCGGGGCGATTAGTTGTGTCGACTACTTCTGTAAATTCAGGTTTTTGCGAGGTAGAAGCAAAAAGACGAATAACGCTTTCGGCAAAATCAACAACGCGAGCAGTAGCAGCGTAATCTAATTTTTCCCAGGTATCGGTGGGTTTGTGGTAGTCTGCGTGGGCACCCGTGAAGAAGTGCATAACAGGTATTTTTTTCTTGTAGAATGGTGTGTGGTCGCTCGGACCGAACCCATCTTGAAGTTTGATTATTCCAATATTCTCTATAGAGGAAATCGAATCAATAACATCGGAGAGAACGGGCGACGAACCTAAACCAAAAATTTGAAGTTTATTGTCTTTCATTCGCCCAATCATATCAAAATTTATCATAAGAAAAGTGTTTTCGTGTGGGAAAAAGTTGTTCTCGACATAGTGAGTTGAACCAAGCAATCCCATTTCTTCGCCTGTGAAAGCCATAAATACGATTGTTCTATCGGCAGGGTTTTTAGCAAAGCGTTCGGCAAGTTCCATCACGCCAGCAACACCGGAGGCGTTATCGTCAGCACCAGGGTGAATTTTCTGGGTTTTACCCATATACGCAGAATTGCCGAATTGTCCGTATCCAAGATGGTCGTAATGAGCACCGACGACAATATATTCATCAGGATTGAGACGACCCTCGACATAACCGATAATATTGCTTGTAGGTTTATAGTCATCGACTAAATCAACAGTAAGAGAAATAGTGGTGTAAGGAATAGCAAAACTATTAGGTTTCTGAGATTTAATAATTGCGTTTTCAACGTAGTTAAGCTGAACATTTTTTGGCATAAGAGAAAATGCAAGAGTTCTTTTGATATAGGCAACAAGAATACCGGAGTTGCGGGACATCAACTGGTAGCCAAGAGGTTTCAGAATATTGGCAGAATCGCCCTGTGGATTTACAATGAGTATACCGACGGCACCTTTGTTGCGAGCATTGGTTGCTTTGTATCTATCTGAAAGGTAATTGACAAATTTTGATTTCTCAGTTGAGCCATCGGGACTACCAGCGATTACGAGGACAATTTTACCATTGACGTCAATGTCTTTATAGTCGTCATAGCCAAGAGGTTCGGCAGAAATTCCATAGCCAGCAAACACAAGTTCACCTTTGACGGAACCATTTTCGCTAAATGCGGCGGGCAACCATTCTTCTTCGACGTTAATGTTTTTAGTAGCGGGTTTCCATTTCTCAACGGGAACACCGAGACGTTCCACAAGTACAGTTAAAGCGAATTTGTTTTCCGAGCCGAGCTTAATTCCCGTTCTAACATCGAATTGCTGGAAATAATTTTCGCGAAAAGCTTTTAGTCCAACATTTTTAAAGTGCTGGGAGATATAATTAGCAGCTTTATCGATACCAATAGTTCCGGGGAGACGTCCTTCGAGTTCTTCGGATGCAAGGAATTGAACGTATCTTTTTAAGTTATCGGGGGTGGAAGGGTCTTTTTGAGCGAAGGAATTAACAAAAACGAGAATAAAAAGAACTTTTATAAGCAATATTTTTTTCAGCAAATTCATAATTCAAACTATTAGATTATTAATTGAAAAATAAAATTAATCAAAATAAACTAAAAAATAAAAAAATATAAGAACTAAAATCGAACAAAATTTCTCAATTATACAGAAAAAACGTTTTGATAAATAAAAAAATATTGATATACTTTGTTAAACGATATATATATGAAAAAATATTAATTATTTTATGTTTTCTAAAATCATTTGAAATTTTATAAGATGTAGCGAGTGGAACAATTTATCACTTAATTTTAATGAAAATAAAATAATTTTTTAATAATTTGGTTAAAACATAAGGGTTACAGTAATGAAAAAATTATTTATACTATTAGTTTTCCTAACAGCGGGAATAATCGTCGGGTGTTCAGATGATGACAAAGACAATCCTTCGAACAACACAAAAAATGTTGCTTCGTGCGAGGGTTGCCATACAAACTATGACCATCTGAAAGCTGTGTATACACCAGACACAGAGACACCTGTTGGTGGTTGTGGTGGAGATGCACCGCATTTTGAGCCTTATGACCGTGTTTATATGGGTGGTGCGGGCTATCAAAGCTTCAAAAATTCGGCACACGGCAAAATGAAATGCACCGATTGCCACAATGGTGTTGATAATACTGCTGATAAAGCGGTTGCACACTCGGGAAACTTTTTGAAGTCCCCGTCGGATTCAGCGGTAGCAAAATGCGGGAAGTGCCATTCGACTTATGCAAACAATCAGCACTATAATTTGCACCAAGGGTGGGGACAAAAACGCAAAGTTTGCTTGCGTTCAGGATTGAGCGGTGCAGATGATTTTACACAACTGCCTGCAAAGCACCAGCAAGGATATAACAAAAATTGCTCGATTTGCCACGCAAGCTGTGGAGATTGCCACGTGAATAGACCGCACGCAGGCGGTGGCGGATTGGCACAGGGGCACAACTTCAAAGAGCCTGATATGATGAATACCTGCGTTGTTTGCCATTCTTCTCGTGGTGGTCACGCATTTTTAGGAGTTGGAAGCGGCACTCAACCTGATGTGCATCTGACGAAAGCTGGATTTAACTGTTTGAGTTGCCATAAGAAGGACGAATTGCACGGAGATGGGAAAAAGGTTGAGCAGCGTTATGCTTACGAAAAGCTTCCCAAGTGTGATGATTGCCATAAAAATATAGCAAGTTCGAACACCTATCATTCAGTTCACGCAGATGATTTCAATTGCCACGTTTGCCATTCGCAAAATTATAATACTTGTGGAAGTTGCCATATTGGCGGTGCGGGCGCTCGTATTACATCGCATCTTGACTTCAAAATAGCTTTAAATCCAATACCGGACATAAAGAAGAATTACAAGTTTACTCTTGTTCGCCGCACTCTTGCAGCGCCTGACAATTGGAGTATGTATGATGTGCCACAATATGCGAAGTTCGAAGCAGCGCCAACGTTTAATTATACAAGTCCGCACAATATTTTGAAGCGCACTGCAAGAACAAATGTTGCACAGGGCGAAGCTTGCTATGCAAATTGCCATATTTACAAAGATGGAGATGTATGGAAGAACAAAAACTTATATTTGTTCGATTCAGATTTGTATGATTGGGAAAAACAAGCAAGCAAAAATATTGTGGTTGATGGGAAATTGCCTGCTTCCTGGGGTGTAAAATAAATGAAAAATACAATAATTTAACTTTTTGTTTCACTTTTTTGGAGAATTAAAATGAAAGATTATTTCAAAAAACTTAACTCATTAATCACAATAATCTTAATTGCACTTTCGCTTACTTTTGTTGGTTGCTCGGACGACGATGACGACAGTGGTCCGAAGAAAACAGAAGCAGAACTTCTGCTGGAATATTTGGAAACTACGGGCGGTGACTTTATCAATACGCAAGCACCAACAATTATTAATGCTATTGATGTTTACAACAAGAACACAGCAACACCTGAAAAAATCAAGATTATCGATGTTCGTGCGAAAGCAGACTACGACAAGGGTCATATCAAAAATGCAGTAAACGTATTAATTCCTGAATTGTATAACTATTTCAAAACAAATGCTACAGATTTAGCTACATATGAAGATGTTGTTCTGGTATGCTATTCAGGACAAAGTGCTGGTTATGCAACTTCGTTACTGAGATTATTGGGTTACAATAACGTAAAATCGATGAAATTTGGAATGTCCTCGTGGCACGATGATTTTGCAACCAACTACAAAAATGTTGTTGCAAACGGCAATTCACGTGTAGCACAGTTTACATCGACAGAAACTCCGAAACCGACAACAAAGAACCCACTCCCAACTTTGAATACAGGAAAGAAAACTGGCAAAGAAATTTTGGAAGAAAGAGTAAAATTCTTGTTTGAAAAGGGATTTACTTCTGGGACTGGATCTGATGCAGTTGGGATAACCAATGGCGATGTTTTCAATAATTTAACAAATTTCTTTATTGTAAATTATTGGCCTGCTGCTCATTATGCTGATCCTGGGCATATACCCGGTGCAATGCAGTATACTCCGAAAGAATCATTGAAATCAACAAAAGATTTGTTGACACTTCCAACAAACAAAACAATTGTAGTTTATTGCTATACAGGTCAGACAAGTGCTTACGTTTCGGCATTCCTAAGAGTTCTTGGATATGATGCGAAATCATTATTATACGGTTGTACTGGAATGATTTATGATAAGCTTGTTGAAAAGAACTTATCTACATTTGTACCAGAACGTGACATTATCAATAAAGATTACGAAAAGCCAGAATAGTAGGCTAAAAATGAAGCCAAAAGCCTTCGGGTAGATAGATGTCGCCCGAAGGTTTTTTTATATAAATTTAAGGATAATTGCAAGAAGAGCTAAGATAAGGGCAATAGAAGCAATGAGTATTGAAGTACTGCTCTGTGAGTTTGCCATCTTTTGTTCAATTAAGCTAATTTTTTTTGAAAGGGTCTGGAATTTATTTTCGATATTTTCTAATTTATCTGCATCTGAGGAAAGTCCTTTTTCGTAAGTAATTTTGCCACCTGATAATGAAGATATCTTTTCATTGAGAATATTAAACATATTTTCGAGGGAAGTAATTTTGTCGGAAAGTTCTTGATTAGCGAGATTATCACTATAATCATTGCTTTGGTCTAAATCAAGTGAATAGCCGTGTTTGATAATGTCAATATCAAGAGAGAGTTTTTTGATAACTGAGGAGAAATTCGTTTCGAAAGATTTAACTTTTTCATCAAGTCCGATAAGGGCAGCTTCAAGTTGTTTAAGTCGCATATTAATACGAAGTTCAATTTTTTGCGATTCGACGGCAACTTCTTTTTCAATTTTGGATTTTAAACCAATCAGAGTTGATTCGAGTTCGAGTTCAGATTTCTTTTTAAAGAATTTGAGCGCTTTATCCATTTCTTCGACAAATTTAGCGGAATTATTTTGCAATGAGACGATGTCGTCTTTGAGGCGCTCCATTTCTTTTTTGAATGAAGAGATATCGCCAAGGTCGTTGGAAAGCTTTATTGTTTCTTCTGTTTTGTTTTTGAGAAGAATGATTGATTCGAGGATATTAGTATTGATTTTGCTTATTGCTGTTTCAGTATCTTTAGTAATTTTAACTTCCATTTCTTGAAGACGCGAAATAGCGGCATCGAAGTCTTTCATTCGTTTGTCTAAAAGTTCGAAAGCACGATGATATTCTTCGGCTTGCTGAATGATTTTATCGAAAAGTCCGATTATTTCAGGGCTTATTGATTTTGTTCTCTCCATTGGGACGTATACTCCAAAAAGTAGCTCAAAGAGGCAATAAGTTTCTCCATATAGTATTTTTCGACTTCGACAACGGGTTCTTTGCTATGCAAAAGTAGAGTTTCAAAGATTTCACGCTTAAATTCTTCATCGCTGTTTAATTTATCAGATAGGAATTTATTCAAATAATCAACAAGGAGACCATCTTTTGCTAATTGTTCATAGAAGGTCTCGGGCTTGATTTTTTTCTTAATATTTAGTAGTCGAATAATACTCAATATTTTTGCAAAAATTATTTAAAATAAATATCGACATAAATTTTAAAGAACTTAATAATAATAGACAAAAATAATACCAAAATATTTGGAATGAAAAATTTGTTGGAATGAATTTGAGTTTTTGTGAAAATGAAAGAGATATCGCAAAATTGCCATTTTTAGCCTTCTGAAGGTTTTTGAAAAAATCATTGTTGAGGCAAATCATTTGAGCGTCTCAACCATAATTTAAATTTCAATTTCATTTTTTTTGAAATATCTATAACGAAACAATCACTGATTACTTACTAAATAATTAGTGTAATTACATCAAATTACATTTTAAATGTTGTATATTTTATTTTTTTTCAATAATTTTGTATTTTACGAATAAATTATTGAGCAAAATGATACTCGAAAAGCAAAACAAGTTAGAGGAACAAAGGGAACGCGCAATTGCTTGCAGCGTAAAGGTAAAAGGAAGCAACAGAGAAGAAGCAATGGAGGACCTTGATGAACTTGTTTTTCTTGCAGAAACTGCGGGTGCAGAGATAATTCACAAGATATATCAGGAATTGCCAAAGATAAATTCTGCAACCGTGCTTGGGAAAGGAAAGCTGGAAGAAGTAAAGCAAATAGTAAAAGAGGACAATATTACTTTGATAATCTTTGATGATAATCTTTCGCCCGCACAGGTTAATAATCTTGAAAAAGAACTAAATATAAAAGTAACTGACAGAAGCAGCATAATTTTAGATATTTTTGCCACGCGTGCAAGAACAAATGAAGCAAAAACACAGGTAGAACTTGCACAATTGCAATATATTTTGCCGCGACTGACACGAATGTGGACGCATCTTTCGAAGCAATATGGAGGGATTGGGACACGCGGACCTGGCGAAACCCAAATTGAAACAGACAGGCGAATAATCAGATTACGAATTCAAAATTTGAAAGAAAAGCTTAAAGAAATTGAATTACAGAAGAAGGAACAAAGAAAAAAACGCTCTGAAATGCCCAAATTTGCACTTGTTGGATATACAAATGTTGGGAAATCAACGCTTATCAACACAATCACAAATGCAGGAGTTTATGTTGAGGACAAGCTTTTTGCCACACTGGACACAACTGTTCGTCAGTTTAGTTTGCCAAGCGGGCAGAAAGCATTAATATCTGATACAGTTGGATTTATAAAGAAATTGCCGCATAATCTGGTTGCATCGTTCAAAAGCACTTTGATGGAAGCAATGGAAGCCGATGTATTGCTTCACGTTATCGATGTTTCTCACAAGTTATTCAGAGAGCAGATTGAGACAGTAAATAAAACATTAGAGGAACTGAAAATCAACGAGAAACCTACAATAATGGTGTTCAACAAAGTTGATATGCTCGATGATATCACAATTCACAGAGCATTGAAGAATGAATTTGCTGATTCGATTTTTATTTCTGCCAAAAGAGGAATAAATATTGAAAGTTTGCTGGAATTGATGCAAGAAAAATACAACCGCTTCCACAATATTTTCGAAGTTTGCTTACCTTATGAAAAATCTGAATTGGTTTCTCATCTTTATGATAATTACGAAGTGCTGGAAAGAATTGATACAGATACTTCAATGAACTTTAAAGTTAAAATTCAGGCAGACAGGGAGAAATATTTCGGGAATATTTTTGGGAAATATATTGCGAAATAGTTTTGAGTAAAATTGTTGGGAAAGCAGGGGAAATTCTACACTCCCCTGCTTTTTGTTTATTTAGAAATACACGCCAAGAGCAACGGAAAGATAGTTTTTAGAATCTTCTTTATCTGTTTTACCAATGAAATTGATATAATTATACTTTGCTTCGAGGTTGAGGAGAATTAAGCCCAATGGCAAATCAACTCCTGCACCTAATCCAAAGCCGAGACGTCCATCGGTAGGAGTTTTGGTAAGCGGCACTTCCACACCTGCAATTTTGTAGTCGAGCGAACTCGAAATATAATTGTAAGACAAATCGCCAGTAGCATAGATACCGATAATCGAACGAATCGGATAGAGATTAAGTCCTGCACTGATAGGAATAATATTAGTTGTTGAATTCAGGGTTGCTAATACTTCGTTTGTTTGAGGGTCGATAACTTCAATTTTAGTTTGGGGGAATTTGTGATAACCGAAGCCTAAATATAAATCGGCATTATCAGCAAGACCGATGCGTCCTTTGAAAGCCAAATGATAGCCCGCATCCATTCCTCTGGAAACCAAATTTCCTAAGGAATCGCCATTAAGTTTAATCTGATTTTTGTTGTAAACGTTAGCAATTTTGTCGTTAGGAGTGGAAAGTCCCAAATGGAAACCAACATCAATCCCCTGAGCAAATAGATTAGCCGAGATTACAGATAAAATGAAGGTAAAACTAAAAATAATAATAAAACGTTTCATAGGTAAATCCTTTATAAACAAACAATGATTTTTTTATAAAAAATTTTTCTGAATTATATGTTACTATAAACAACATTTTTCGTATCAAACTAATAGTAGATTAACGATTATATTTTTTTTTTGTTTCACAATTTATAAAGGCAAAGATTATGAGGACGAAATGGAAATTTTTCGCTGTGGCGTTGACATTTATTTTCGGTGGGGTATTGTTTGCTCAAACATATCCTTATAATGGTCAAATCAATATTGGACCATATTTAGGCGGGAACATAAACTTCCATCAGCCATCGAATGTCAATCCTGAGGTTCAACCTGCAACTACAACTCAGTTCAGCACCAACAGCAATGAATTATTCTTGAACGGAGGAATAATTGCTAATTTTCCGATAAGCAATATAATTTCAATATCGGGGCGTTTGGGATATAATGGATTTCGCGGAGAGATGGAAGAAGGAAATGAAAAACTTACGACAAAGATAGATTATTTAGAGGTTACACCATTAGTTCAGTTTCACAATTTATTTGGGAATTTACCATTATATTTAAATTTAGGTCCAGAAGTAGGAATTCCAATGAATGGACGTTACAAATATCAAAACTTAGCGGAAACAGATATTCCTGACAAAAATTTCAGATTAGGAATAGCTTTGGGTGCGGGATATACATTCCAGATAGGAAGTAGCACGTATTTATCGCCCGAAGCATCTTTTAGAATACCATTTACGAAGGTATCGGGCAGTAGCAGTTGGGATAGCTACACAGTTCCTCAACTTCGTTTAGGTATGAATTTAACTTTTGGGTTGGGCAAGAAGAAAACACCCGAAGTAGTTGATGTTCCAGGAGTTGAATTAGAAGTTGGGTTCAAAGAAGTGCGTTATTACGATAAGCAAATGAATACATTCCCATTGCAGAGAATCACAGTTGAAGAGACGCAATATGGTGAGCTCTTCCCACTGCTTCCGTATGTATTTTTCGCAGAAAGCACTGCTCGTCCAGTAGGAGAAGAAGCAATGCAAGGAAGTGGAAGAACAGGTGAGTTTTCGATTAAGTCGCTTCCACCAGATGCAATGGTAATAAACTATCAAGTGCTCGACATTATTGGCGAGAGAATGAAACAAAATACAAATGCAAGAATAACAATTACGGGTACAATAGATAATCAAAGAGAAAAAGACACAAGATTATCATCAGAAAGAGCAGAATTTGCAAAGAATTATATTGTAAGGAATTTCAATATTGACCCATTAAGAATTCAGACAGTAGCAGGCAAAGAACCCGCAAAGCCATCTAACCCAAGAGTTGCCGACGGATTGGCAGAAAACCGCAGAGTTGAAATCACTACAACCAATAATGATATATTGGCACCTATAACTATCGAAAGCGAAAGACGCAGAATTTCAGACCCCGATTTAGTTGAATTCATCACTTATGCTCGCTCGAACGAAGCAATTGCGGAGTGGCATCTGGAAATCAAGCAAGCTGGCAAATTAATTAAGAAGTTTGATGGAAAAGGCGACCCACAACCAGTAAAATGGGCAATTACACCAAACGAATTAGCGCCATCACAAGTTCCGCTTGAATATACTTTCTCAGCAAGAACAACGTCGGGAGCTTCGAGATATGCAACGTCTTCTGTTCCAGTAGAGTATTATTCATTTAATAGAAAAGTATCAGAAGATAGACCAGATAGAGTAATATACAAGTATTCGCTGACGCTATTTGATTTCGATAGTCCCGAAGTTTCTGAATTCGACAGAAGAATATTGGATCAGCACGTTGTTCCAAACATTAAGTCAAATTCAACGGTGCAGATTTTTGGGTATACTGATAGAATTGGCGACGAAAATTACAATAAACGACTTGCACAAAACAGAGCAGATAACGTTAGGAAATATTTAGAATCAAAAGTAAAGGCAAAATTTGAGACCTTTGGCGTAGGTGAAAGTGAAATCATATTTGACAATGATTCACCGGTTGGAAGACATCTTTCGAGAACAGTTCAAATATATGTTTCAACACCGAAACAATAAGTAAAAAGAATAAAAATCCCCGGCTTTAAAAAAGCTGGGGATTTTTTATTTATCGAATTTAATAAATATCGGAAGAGTGAGAACCTTTCGACGGTTTTGACGAAATAACTTTTGAGATTTGTCTTTCAATGTTCATTCAAGAAAAAAAGGCTGCTTTTTTGAGGCAGCCTTTTTGTTATTATACGTAGAATTATTCTGCGGTAGTTTCTTCTTGTGGTTGATTTTGAGCTTCTTGTTCGGCTTTCTTTTTAGCTTCGATGCGTTTGCGGCGAAGTTCTTTGCGGCGACGGTAGCGTTCAGCGACGATTTGGCGGTGTTTAGCAATTTCTTGTTCGATTTCTTCGGGTTTTCTACCTTGCTTGATTAAAGCACGGCGAAGAAGCACACCATCGTAGCTTAGCAGAAGACGGACAACATCAGTAGGTTGAGCACCAACATTTAGCCAATAGACGGCACGTTCGTGGTCAATACTGATAGTTTTGGTATTTTGATGAGGGTCAAAATAACCTAATCTTTCGATAAAAGCACCATCGCGAGGTTTGCGGCTGTCGATAGCCACAATATCGTAAATCGGATGATGAGTTCTACCTTTTCTTCTTAATCTTAATTTTACCATTTTAAAAAGTCCTAAAATATTTAACTAAAAAATTATCTACGTTTGCCACCAACTCCGAATGGGAGATTTGGTAGGAATTTGGAACGCTTGCCCAGGGCGACGCTTTTCATTAATTTTTGCATTTCTTCGAACTGTTTGAGGAGTTTGTTGACATCTTGAACAGTAGTTCCGCTACCTTTTGCGATGCGAATACGTCGAGAGCCATTGATAATTTTTGGAGCAGAGCGTTCTTTTGGGGTCATCGATAAGATGATAGCCTCGACTTTGGAGAAAGCTTTGTCGTCAATGTTGACATTTTTCATAGCTTTATCCATACCAGGGAGCATACCGAGCAAATCGCGCAGCGAGCCCATTTTGCGGATAGTGCGAAGCTGAGCAAGGAAATCATCGAAAGTAAATTGATTTTTACGGATTTTTTCTTCCAAAGCTTCTGCTTCTTTCTGGTCGAATTCTTGCTCGGCTTTTTCAACAAGAGTGAGAATATCGCCCATACCGACAATACGGGAAGCGATACGCTCGGGGTAGAATGGTTCTAAGTTGTCGAGTTTTTCACCAGTACCGACGAATTTGATAGGTTTGCCGACAACTTTCAAAACGGAAAGAGCGGCACCGCCACGAGTATCGCCGTCGAGTTTTGTAAGGACAACGCCGGTAAGATTCAAGCGTTCGTGGAAAGCACGAGCAGTGGTAACAGCGTCCTGCCCAATCATTGCATCGCAGACGAATAATGTTTCGGTTGGCTTGACAGCAGCCGCGATGTCAGCCACTTCTTTCATCATTTCCTCGTCGATTGTCAGGCGTCCGGCAGTATCGACAATGACGACGTCGCGAGCAAATTTACGGGCGTAAGTAAGCGCCTCTTGTGCAATTTCGACGGCAGATTTGCCTTCGGCAGAAAAAACGGGAACATTGACCTGTTCGCCAAGTTGCTTAAGTTGTAGAATTGCCGCCGGACGATGAATGTCGCAGGCAACAAGCAAGGGCTGACGACCTTTTTTGCGGAGGCTTCGGGCAAGCTTTCCGCAGAAAGTCGTTTTACCTGAACCTTGAAGACCAGCAACAAGAATAACAGTTGGGGGCTGTGGTGAGAACATTAGTTCAGCATTTTTGCTGCCCATAGTTTCAACTAATGCGTCGTAGATGATTTTGACGATTAGCTGCTCGGGAAGCAATTTGCCGCGAACTTCTGTCCCAATTGCTTTTTGTTTGACAGATTCTACGAACTCTTTTGCAACATTTATATTAACATCAGCTTCAATTAGAGAACGACGAATTTCTCTTAAAGCTTCGCTAATGTTTTCTTCTGTAATTTTGTTCTGACCGCGAAACTTCTTTAATGCTAATTCTAATTTTTCTTGTAAGCTTTCAAACATAAATAAACAAATTTACAATGGTTAATTTAAAGAATTACAAATATATTACTAATTACTAAAATTAACAAGAAATTTATCGATAAGTTGCTATTTTTCAATATGAAAGCAAGAGTATAAAACAATACAAAAATAGAATAAACGTTAAGAAAATAAGTATTGAACAAATAAAAAAAATATATGGGAAACAGGTACGCAATATCAGACATTCACGGGTGTTACCAAACGCTGAATGCATTGCTTTTCGATAAATTGAGAATCACACGGGAGGACGAAATTTTCTTCGTTGGTGACTACATTGACCGAGGACCGCGTTCGAAAGAGGTATTGGATTTGCTGATGGATTTGAAAATTGAAGATTATAATGTTTGCTTTGTGAGAGGAAACCACGAACAGATGATGATTGATTCGATGAAGTCGCTTTCCGATATGGAATTATGGATACTTAACGGGTGCAATGAAACACTGAATAGCTTCGGAGTTTTTGAAACAAGCGAAATACCGATAAAATACATTAATTTTATCAATGAGATGCCAAATTATATTGAGTTAGATGATTTTATACTTGTTCACGCGGGATTGAATTTTGATATTGAAAATCCACTTGAAGACCTAACAACAATGCTCTGGATAAGAAATTCTATTCCGAAAAAGGAAAAAATCAAGAACAAAAGAATGATAGTTGGACACACACCCAAGACAATTGATGAGATTGTAAATTCGCTGAAAACGGACAAAATAACAATAGATGGAGGATGCTGCTACCAGCACAGATATTCCTCGCTGGGGAATTTAGTTGCTCTGAACATAGATACATTAGAAATAACAGTGCAAAAAAACATTGATTTATAATTTTGCGTATTTTCTAAGCACTTCCAAAGTTGCCTCGAAATCTTTAGGATAAGCTGCTTCAAATTTAACGACTTCATTAGATGACGGGTGAGTGAATTCAATCGAGCAAGAATGCATAGAAATTCGTGAAATAATGGGCTTTTCGTCAGTATTTTTTTTCAAATTGTATCGCCTTTTGATTGAAGACAGCATAAATTCCGAATTTTCGCCATATAAATCATCAACAAGCAAAGGATGTCCAATAGCAGCAACGTGAGCACGAAGCTGGTGTTGACGACCGGTAACTAAATTTACTTCGACAAGCGAAGCAACCTTGAAGCGTTCGAGCACTTTAATTATTGAAAGGCACTCTTTACCACGAATTGAAGGCAAAACACCAATGCCATTTGGATTTTGAATTAATGGGATGTCTACTTCGAGTTCGTCATTCTGCAAAATTCCTTGAACAATTGCGTGATATATTTTTTTCACCTGTTGATTGTCGAACTGAAGGTTTAATTTTCTATGAGCTTCGGCATTTTTGGCAAACACCATAACGCCGCTTGTGTCTTTGTCGAGACGGTGGACAACAAAGCACTCGTCGTATTTTGATTTAAGATAAGAAATTGCAGATGGAAGCAAGTGATTATACCTATCGGGAATAGTAAGCAGTCCCGAAGGTTTATTTATCACAATAATATCGTGGTCCTCAAAAATGATTTCAATTATAGGTTTCATCAGTAAACTACACCTTCTGCGGAAAGCAAAGTGTTGTACATAAGCATTGCAATAGTCATCGGACCGACACCACCAGGAACAGGAGTAATAGCAGAAGCCTTTTCCGAAACGGAGTCGAAATGGACATCGCCAACTATTCGATAGCCTTTTTCAGTTGACGGGTCTTCAATTCGGTTAATACCGACATCGATAACAACCACACCATCTTTGACATCTTCGCCACGAATAATTTCGGGTTTGCCGACTGCGGCAACCAATATATCAGCTTGTTTAGTATAATAGGATAGGTCTTTTGCAGCGGTATGGCAAATTGTAACGATAGCATTAGCAAAAGCTTTTTTCTGATAAAGTATATTTGCAATGGGTTTTCCAACTATGTTGCTTCTGCCAACAATTACGGCGTGTTTTCCGGCAGTTTCAATATTAGAACGTTTTAGGAGTTCGAAGATGC
>JAKIZO010000022.1 GCA_022707965.1 Bacteroidota bacterium | reverse complement strand
GGGTTGCGAGGGTCGGTGCCTAAGGCTCGTTCGCGTGAATTACTCAATCCATCTTTGTCATAGTCTGCTACTCCGAAAATATAATACGAAAAGCCAAGACCAAAATTTGTTAATTGGTCTGCTGATGAATTTGCATTAGCAGCTTCTTTTTTTGATAAATCGTCGAAATATTTACTCATTCCGAAACGGTAAGTGCCTTTTGCATTTAATACTAAATCGTCAGTAAGATAAATTTCGAAACCAAGACCAACTGGAAATACAATTTTATTCTTATCATAAGCCTTATTTAAATTATTTGGCAATGCACCACCATAGCCGGTATTCCCTGCTTTTGGTTCCCAATTCATCAAGCCTACTCCACCAAACAGATATGGAACCAAGCTTTGCGTTGGGAATAAATTAATGGAAGCAGTAATATCGCCGCTCATCCAGCGAATCGAATTCATATCGCGAATTCTAATCGAAGTATTAGGATAAAAGTCACCAATTTGAGCATTATTCCCAAAATATTCTGGGTATTTTGCAAGAACTTTTTCGTCAGTCTTGTATCGAACCTGTCCTAAATTGAATGTTCCCTGCAACGAAAATGATGACGTTAAATTAAGTCGCATTGTAAGGTCGCCCGCCATCCAGAATTGATTGTCTGTAAAATCTCCCCAATACTTATTCAAGCCATACAAAAATCCAACCGAAAAACGCCCACCTTCACTTTGTGAAAACAACGATAAATAAGGCAGTAAAAGTATTATCAAGTAAAGAAAACATTTTTTCATATAGAAATGATGAAATATTGAACATATTCTTTGAAATTAGACGTTGCCGATTACTTATATTGTAAAAAGCGAAAATATGAGTATAATCGTCAACTAATTTTTATGTTGTTCAATAATCGAGTTTATTAAAGGTAGTTTATGGAAATCTATGATGTTGTCGTATTAGGAAGTGGTCCAGCAGGGCTCACAGCAGCACTTTATGCAAGCAGAGCAAATCTTAAAGTTATCGTATTGGAAGGTTTGCAACCAGGTGGTCAGCTTACAATTACAACCGAAGTTGAAAATTTCCCCGGTTTTGAAAACGGTGTCCAAGGACCAGAAATGATGGATATTTTCCGTCGTCAAGCTCAAAGGTTTGGTGCAGAAACTGTATTTGAAATTGCTACAAAAGTTGATTTTTCAAAGCGTCCATTCACTATTTATACAGCAAACGGCAAAGAATTCAAGAGCAAAGCGGTAATTATTGCCACCGGTGCATCTGCTAAATTGCTCGGACTTCCATCCGAACAAAAATACTGGGGTGCAGGAATTTCTGCTTGTGCTACTTGTGATGGATTTTTCTATCGTGGGAAAAAAGTATTTGTCGTTGGCGGTGGCGATACTGCTCTGGAAGAAGCAATTTATCTTACTAACCACGCTTCATCAGTTACTGTAATTCACCGCCGCAACGAATTCCGTGCTTCAAAAATTATGGTGGATAGAGCAAAATCTAATCCGAAAATCACTTTTATTTTAGATTCTGTCGTAGAAGAATTTCTTGGCGAAGAAAAAAACGGAATAAAATCTCTTACCGGAATTAAGATAAGGAATGTAAAAACAAATGAAATTTCAGAACATTCTGCTGATGGTGTGTTTATTGCTATTGGACATAAACCAAATACAGATATTTTCAAAGAAATAATCAATTTAGATGAAAACGGATATATCATTACAGAAGGCAAATCAACTTACACAAACATTCCCGGTGTTTTTGCATGTGGAGATGTGCAAGACCACGTTTATCGTCAGGCTGTTACTGCTGCTGGTAGTGGCTGTATGGCTGCAATTGATTGCGAACGCTGGCTTAACGCGAATCCATTAGAATAAGGCATACTTATGTGTCTGTTTCATAAGGAAACAGTGATAAAAACTAATTTGATTATTGTAGGGATGCGCTAATTGGTGTCCCTACAATAATTTATCAAAAAACTTCGGAAGGTTTTAAACCTTCCGATGATTACAAAAATGTTATTCAGACAGCCACAAGATTAGTAATTCATTCAATCTCTATTTTTCTAATTTTTCCTTTATTTTAGCAAGACCTTTTTCGTGGTCTTTACCAACCATTTCATCATAAAAAAAGTTAAAATATCTGCCAAATGGATATTCGAGTTCCATTTGCATTCCCCATTTAACTTTTGTGCTTGTGTCATTTACTTTTTCAAAATTCATTATATCATTTGCTTCGCTCTTCCAGGGTTTGATAAAAACAACCTTCGATTTTATTAGTTTGTTGCGTTCTATTTCAAAACGTTCCAGATAGCCCGAACCCAAAGTGTCCCCTTCCCATTCGATTTTTGAGCCAACATCCATATTATTATTTGTTACAGATAGCACCAACTCCTTTTCCATTTCAGTCCATGGATTCCAATCAATAAAGTTGTTTAAATCCAGTAGATATTTATATACACTGTCTATTGGCTTGCCTATGACTACCTCTCGTTCTGAATATGCTCGATTTGGAAGAAAAAAAGGAATTGCGAACAATAAAAATATAAAAATACCTATTACAATTAGTATAAATCTGAAAATTTTCATAAATTCTCCTTTAAAATTGGAAACTTCAATTAAAATATGAATAAATTTTTTTTAATCAAAATGAAAAGTTATTATGAGTGAATTCAAAAATTTATATAATATTTTGAAAAAAAACTTGTTAGTTAAGTATAATTACAATTTCTTCATTCCTGAGCTTTGGTTAGAAAAAAACAGTACTCAGAAAATAAACGTAAATCCTTTTGAATTCTTCTGCGAGCGTTTTGAAAGGATTTTAGAGTTATCGAAAGCAACACCTTCGGGTGGCGATATTGTCTATAATTTATTTGCGCGATATGCAACTGCTTTCGACCATCTTGGAAATGGTGATTTTCTTAATTCTCCCACTGATACTTTTCGCCCGACAGGCACTTTTCTTAAAAGCATAGCAATTCTTCCTTATCTAAAAAAGTTAGGTGTTGGCACTATATATCTACTTCCTGTTACTTCTATTGGAAAATACGGCAAGAAAGGCAATTTAGGTAGTCCATATTCAATTAACAATCCCTATAAATTAGACGAAAATTTAGCAGAACCCGTTCTTGAATTGACAGTCGAACAGCAGTTTAAAGCATTTATCGAAGCTGCGAAGCTCCTCGATATGAAAGTGATTATGGAATTCGTTTTCAGAACTGCTTCGGTTGATAGTGAACTTGCTTTGCAGCATCCTGATTGGTTCTACTGGATATTTGATACAAAGGAAGAGTTCCGCCCACCAATATTTGATGAAGAAACTTTAAAATTGATTAAACATAAAATTGAAATTGGTGATTTTGATAATCTTCCTTCGCCAGGATCAGAATATCTAAACAAATTTGCCAGAACACCAGGCAAAGTTTCGTATTCATCAAATGGTAAAATTATCGGACACACTGATGATGGAAGGATACTGACAATTCCAAGTGCTTTTGCTGATTGGCCCCCTGATGATAATCAACCACTATGGACAGATGTAACTTATCTTAAATTGCATAATCATACTGAATTCAATTATATTGCCTATAATACAGTTAGAATGTATGACACCCGTCTTTATCAACAGCAATATGTGAACTCTTCTCTTTGGGAACACATCAGACAAATTGTTCCATACTATATAAATAACTTTGATATAGATGGTGCTATGGTTGATATGGGGCACGCAATGCCTGACGAATTGATGAAATCTATTATTGAAGAAGCAAGAATTATTAAACCCAATTTTATTTTCTGGGAGGAAAATTTCACAGTTACTTCAAAATCAAAACAAGAAGGCTACGACGCTGTTTTGGGATATGTTCCTTTTGATAGCCATATTTGCTGGAAAATGAAAGAAATAATTAGAAATTTCGAAAATAAAGTTTTCCCAATAGATTTTTTCCTGACACCTGAAAATCATAATACAAAACGTTCAGCAAGCAGAAAAGGAGGCACTGATTTTTCTAAAATGATTTGGTTGGTTTTGTCTTTTCTTCCATCTATCAGATTTATTCATAATGGGTTTGAATTAGGGGAACAATTGCCTGTCAATACTGGCTTGGGGTTCACCGAAGATGAAATCAAACAATTCCCGGCTGACAAACTTCCACTTTTTTCTGCTCTTTCGCTCAATTGGGAAAGCTCTGATAATCTTGTTTCTTACATACAGCAGGTGAATTCAGCACTGGAAAAAATAAAATCACACCTTCAAATAAGTAAATTTGAAAACTTTGAACTTCTTGATACTTCCGATAATATCTTAGCTTTCATTATCGAAAAGAAAATATTATGTATTGCTAATTTTTCCAGTGAGAGAGTTGAACTACCTATTAAAGAGTTACCAGTTGAAGATGAAATATATCATTTCGATATAGTTCATCATTCACCTGAAAAGGTTGAAAACAGTCTTTCTTTCGAAGCTTTTAGTGGTTCAGTATTCATTTTGCAATAATTTAGGAATGATTGTTAAATTAGTCTAAACTATCCAACAAACTTATGTTTTGTTTGTGCCATTTGATTGTGTTGTCAATTCCCGTTTCGAAATCAATTTGGGGTTGCCAGCTTAGTAGTGTTTTGGCTTTGGTAATATCTGCACCCGTTTCGTTCATATCTGCATTGTTAAATGGTTTATATTCAATTATTGCTTTGCGTTGTAAAGCTATTTCAATTAGTTCAATCATATGATTAATAGTAACGGGATTTCTTCCACCACCTAAATTAACAACTTCATATCCAAGTGGTTTCATCGAAGCTACAACTCCTTTGGCAATATCATCAATATAAGTGAAGTCGCGTTTCTGGTTGCCATCTCCATAAAGCGTGATTGGCAAACCTTTACGTATTTTCTCGATAAACTGAAAGTAACTCATATCCGGTCGACCTGCTGGTCCAAAAACAGTGAAAAAACGCAGAACCGACACATCAATTCCATACAAATGATGGTATGTATATGCGAGCAATTCAGCTGATTTCTTGGTTGCCGCATATTGAGAAATAGGAAAATCCACTCGCATATTTTCCTGAAATGGAACTTTCTCCCCTGCATATACTGAACTGCTCGATGCAAGCACAAATTTGCTAACAGCATATTTTTTCATCAATTCAAGCAGGTTTAATGTGCCAACAATATTAGTGCTCACATATACAAATGGATTTTCTATACTTGCTCGAACACCTGCACGTGCAGCAAGGTTAATAACTGAAATAAACTTGTTGCTTGCAAATAAATTTTCGAGCTCAACGAAATTTTCTACATCAAGATTATAAAATTGAAAATCACAGTTATTCTCTAAAAAATTTAATCTATGCAATTTTAGCTTTGGGCTATAATAATCGTTAAGATTATCAATTCCAACAACGTTATATCCATCATTAAGTAGCAATTCAGCTACTTTCGAGCCAATGAAACCAGCAACTCCTGTAACTAATATTTTGCCTTTTGCTATCAAATTTCTATTCCTTTTGTCAATAAATAACT
Organism: Bacteroidota bacterium; assembly: GCA_022707965.1. Taxonomy (GTDB): domain Bacteria; phylum Bacteroidota; class Ignavibacteria; order Kapaibacteriales; family UBA2268; genus JAKIZO01. The sequence continues at coordinate 28,637 of JAKIZO010000022.1, read as the reverse complement.
TTTGATTTTACCCGCCATTATTTGCGAATGTCGCCCCAAATTGCCCGAAAAAAATAAATTCAAGCAATGCTCATAGTCCCATTTTTTATCTCTTTCTTGCAAAACTCTAAAAAGTTCTCTATTCAAATCATCAAAATTAGCAATTCTAATTGTATATTTTTCGAGCAAATCATAAATTTCTTCGGATAACCGACCCTTAATCGGTATTTTAAATGTAAAAATTGGTTTTCCAAGCAGCATAAATTCGGCAATTATCGAGCTTACATCAGCTACGAAAACATCTGAAATCAACATATATTTATAGATCTCATCGTTCGAAATCAATTTGACATTTTTCGTTTTCTTTATTTTATCTACTATTTGCATACTAACCCAGGGATGCAAAGTTACTAGTACGTTATACTTACCTGATAATTCATCAAGTCTGTCGTACCAAAAATGCACTCCTGCAATGCCCGATTTATCCCAGGTGGATGAAAACAATATTGTTGGTTTATCGGGATATACAAGCAATTCCTTTAATTTATTGGCTTCAATCTTAATCTTTTCATCGAAAAGAGTGTCGCACTTGGGAAATCCACCATATTCTGCATTTTTAATCCCCAATTTTGATGCTTGCTCAACTTCTGAAATCGAAGTGAAGAAAAATAAATCAAATTTATTGTATTTCTCCGCTGAAATGAAATTTTTGAAGTGATAAGCGCCGTGTCGCAGCCCAATTTTGATAATATTCGAGGTGGGGAATAGGTGCAAGCTATGCCGTGCCATAATTACAACATCAGGAAATACAGGATAAATTTTACAATTAATACCGTATTTTGCACCCAATTCTTTTGCTAATTTCTTATTTTTTGCTATAACTTGAATTTTTGGTAGCAGTTTGTGAACGTTACGAAAAATCTCGTAATCCAGCAATTCGTGGCAATAAAATGCAATTAACTCGCTTTTTCTAAAAAAATTAGAAATTTTCCATACTATCGAATAAGGTATTTTCAAAAGAATTTCAGAAAAAACCATTATCAATTTCCTTCATTAGCTTGCACCTAAAAACTTTGCAAGTCCATAAGCAAGTTCATCTTCGAAGGCATTTCGCTTGTATACTTTTACCCAGCAACCATTTTTCTTAATAAAATAGCCATCATTTTTGACAATGACATTTATTCCAAAGTGCAAAGCTTGAAATTCCAGCAGTTTGTAAGTTTTATCTCGATTATCAAATATTATGTCCATCGAATGATAAGGAGTGTCTGGAAAAGCATTTTTGAATTGCTCAGCTGAATATAGCAAATTTTCGTCAATTTCGAAATCTATATCAAATTTCTTTGCACCACTCGCACGAAAATCTCCTTCTCTGTTGTGCCGCTTAATAACGTAATATCTATCGTAAATAGCAAGCACTCGATAGTCGAACTTCTGTCCGGGAATAAATTCCTGAACAACAAATCTTATATCTCTTTTTATGTATTCTTTATATTCAATATAATCTTTATAATTATCATAATCGGGATATTCAGGATAATTTTTCTTTCTCCGAAAATACCTGCGTCGTAGCAAATCTAATTTCTCGTTTAGTTTAATGCCTCTATATTCTTTCAAACTTTTATATATTTCTTGAATATTATTGCATAGAAAAACACCCTTGCCGTTCGAGCCATCTATTGTTTTTACAACAAGCGGGAATTGCAGGTCGATTGAAAGAACATCATCAACACAAGAAATGTAGTAACCCTTTGGAGAATTTACATTTCGAACTTTTTTTAAAAGTTCCTGATAACCTTTGTTTTCGTGTGAACGAAGTAAATCAATAGATGGTATTAGTTTATTATTGAGTTGATTTAATATATCAGCCACATTTTTTAAGTATTGGCGTAAGTTCCATTTTTGACTAAAATGGTAAAAAATTATTTCGTTGCTTGGAATTTCCATGCCAGTAGCAACCAATGGAAAAGTTGACAGTCTACAATTAATTCCATAACTTGAAAGATTTGAAATAAACTTTTGCGTATCAATACTAACCCAAGGTTTTCGAGTTTGCCCGAAAAAGTTATTTTTATCTGTTAATAATAAAATTTCCATAAAATGATTTTTGTTTTATCTCATTAAGTCGTTATAGACAACAAATGCCATAAATAGAAGTAGGATAATCAATCCGCCTTGCTGGATTGCCATTTTTACTTTCACGGGCACTTCGCGTCGCATTATCGCTTCAACAATTACAAAAATCAAATGTCCTCCATCAAGAGCAGGAAATGGCAGTATATTTAATACTGCAAGAGAAACCGAAAGCAATGCAACAAAACTTAAGAAACTAATTATTCCTCGTTCTGCCTGCTGACCTGCTTGCTTGGCAATCATTATCGGTCCCCCGATTGATTCGCGGAAGGACATATTCCCTTTTATTATTTGCCCTATCGAGCTAAATAATAAGTTAACCGAAGAAACTGTTTGATTCCAACCAAAAGCGAGCGATTCAATAAATCCATATTCTTTTATAGAGGTCTTCCCCAGATAAATTTGTGCAATTTGAACCCCGATTGTTCCTTTTTCGTCTGGCTTTATAGAGTCTCCAAGGATTTCATTCCCTCGTTTCCATTGAACAAAGAGGTTTTTATTCGGGTTTGCTTTCAAAATATCGACAAACTGGCTAACTGAACCAATAGGCTCGCTATTAATTGAGTATATTGTATCATCTTTTTTCAGTCCTGCTTTTTGAGCTGGCTTATCAAAAATAGCAGCAAGAACGATAGTTCTTGTGTTCTCGGGCTCTATACCAAGAGTTTTTTGTTCTGAAAGCAGTCTGATGAACTGGCTCCCATCTGCTTGAATAGTTACTTTTTCGTTGTCGCGTAATACTTCAACTACTCTGTTTTTCCCAAATTTTTCAGTTGTCAGAATTTTAATTACATCGTTCCAATTATTAACAGGGACATTATTGATTGAAATAATCCTGTCGCCTTGCTCCAAACCCAGTAAATCACCAACTGATTCTCTCTTTACATATCCAACAGTTGTTGTATCCATAGTTTGTTCGCCGTTAAAGAAAATAATCCCTGCAAAAATTGTGATTGCAAGTATTACATTAAACAAAACCCCTGCTGAAAGAACAAATGCCTTCTGTAATGGATTCTTGGCTCGAAACTCATATTTTTCTGGTGGTTTAGATGAAAAATCTGCGTCCATTGATTCATCGACCATACCTGCAATTTTCACATATCCACCAATTGGGAAAGCAGCAACTCTATAATCTGTATGTCCTTGCAAATCTATATCATCAAGTAGTTTCCCGAAAGTGAAACCGTTTATTTTGTTGTATCCAAAGAGCCTCCATCCCATACCTATGGAGAAAACTTCGGCTCTCATTCCCGTTAATCTTGCAGCTATAAAATGTCCTAATTCGTGAATTAGAACCAATATTCCTATAACAATTATAAAATAAAAAATATCACTTAATGCACCCATAATTCAACTATAAATTTGTTATGAAATTACTTGTTAATTTTCTTGTCAGCTTATCAATGCTGACAATTTCCTCAATTGAAGGATTTTGCTTTATTTCAATTTTTCCAAGGGCAAATTGGATTACTTTGTGTATATCTGTAAACTTAATTTTTTCGTTTAAAAATGCCTCGACAGCAATTTCATTTGCAGCATTTAGCACCGCAGGAGCTGTCCCTCCAATTTCAAGTGCTTTGTATGCTAAATCCAGGCACGGGAATTTTTCTACATCAGGTTTCAGGAAAGTCAAACTTCCAATTTTTGCTAAGTCAAGTCTTGGGAAATCATACTTTAATCTATTTGGATAAGTTAATGCATAAGAAATAGGTATTCTCATATCAGGCAAACCCAGCTGTGCTTTAATCGAACCATCGACAAACTGCACCATCGAATGAATAATACTCTGAGGGTGGATTACAACATCTATCTGATTAATTTCAACTCCAAATAGCCAGTATGCTTCAATTACTTCGAAGCCTTTATTCATCATCGTTGCCGAATCAATAGTGATTTTATTCCCCATACTCCAATTTGGATGTCGAAGAGCTTCGCGAGCTGTTATCCCTTCAAATTCATCAATGTTTTTATTCAAAAAAGGACCGCCCGAAGCAGTCAGTATTATTTTTTCAATCGACTTATCGTCTTCGCCTACTAAACTTTGCAGAACAGCACTATGTTCGCTATCGACAGCAATAATTTTCGAGCCAGATTTTTCCGCTTCACGAGTAATTATCTCGCCTGCTGCAACAAGCGTTTCCTTATTTGCAAGTGCAACATCTATACCTTTTTCGATAGCTTTCAAAGTAGGCAATACTCCGGAAAAGCCTACTAACGATGAAACAACAATATCGTTCTGTTCGTCAGCAGCGGCATAAATTACTGCTTCTTCGCCACAAAGTATTTCTCCCTTGAATCTGGTAGTCTTTACAAAATCTCGATAATACTCTTCTTCTTTTATTACAACTCCTTTCGGATTGAACGTTTCCGCCTGCTTTTCTAATTCCTTTATGTTTTTATTTACTGTTAAATATCCAATTTCATACATACCATTGAGCGAGCTTACAACATCAAGCGTCTGCTTGCCAATTGAGCCCGTGGAACCAAGTATTGTCAGTATTTTTTTATTTTGTTTCATTTCTACATAAACTCGTTTGTAATATCTTTATCTTTTCTCACAGAAATAAATCGAAACTTGTCAATTCCTATTGTATCGCTTTGTTGCACTGTAATTTTAACGAAGTATTTGAGCATCAGGCGCGAAATTATCGAAAAAGTACCCTCTGTAATATATGTTGCAATGTTTGGATGAACTTGAAGAATTAATTTGAACTCACGACTGTTTTTTCTGAAATTTTTGAGCCACCTTTCAATCGTATTAATCAACACTGCTTTCGAGATGATTCTTCCCGTTCCATTGCAAACGTGGCAAATTTCACTTGTTTTTTCTTCAAGATTTTGATTTATACGTTGACGTGTAATTTGCATTAAACCTAACTGAGTTAGCGGGAAGCATACAGTTTTTGCTCTATCTTTTGCCAGTAGCCTTGTCATTTCCTGAAATAACTTTTTCTTATTGTTTTCTTGTTGCATATCGATAAAATCGATAATAATCATACCACTTAAATCGCGTAGCCTAATTTGCCGAGCAATTTCATTTGCAGCTTCGATGTTTGTTTTGAACGCATTTTTTTCCTGGTCTGTTTCGTTGCTCCTGCCAGAATTTACATCAATTACGTGCATTGCTTCGGTATGGTCGAATACAACATCGCCACCTGATGGCAGATTTACAGTCCTGCGAAAAGTTTTTGCAAGCTCCTTTTCAATGCCGAAAGCTTCGAAAATAGGACGGTCTCCGTTGTATAGCTCCACCTTTTCTATTAAATGGGGAGAATTTACTTTTAAATAATTAATTATTTCTTTGTGTAATTTTTTTGAATCAACAGCAAGCAATTTCACATCCTGGTCGAACAAATCGCGGACAACGCTTGTTGCAAGCCCCAAATCTTGATATACAAGCCCGGGCTTTTTCAAACTTTCAGCTTTTTGGTGAACCATCTTCCATATATCGAGCAGATAGTTCCAATCTCGTCGAAGTTCATCTTCACTTTTGCCCTGAGCCGCTGTTCTAATTATTCCGCCATATCCTTCTGGTAGAATGCTTTTTGCAAGCTGACGAAGACGCCGCCTTTCCACATAAGAAGCAATTTTTTTTGAGACACCAAGCACATTATCAAACGGTAGCAAAACTGTATAACGACCAGGTATTCCCAGCTTTGTTGTAACTTTCATTCCTTTGCTGTGGTATGCTTCGCGTATCACCTGAACAAGAATTAATTGCCCTGGTTCAAGATTTATATCAACTGCCCCTGACTTTTTCGTATGAAATTTTACTTTTTGAATAAGTGATTTCTTTTTTGTTCCTTTCTTTGATTTTTGCGTCTTTTTTTCTTCTAAATTATTCTCGGTATCATCATCTTCGAAGAAAAGATTTTTCTCATTCGTGTCATCAATATCAGAAAAGTGCAAAAAAGCATCCTGATTTAGACCAATATCTATGAAAGCAGCATTTATTCCTGTTACAATTTTACTAACTTTCCCTAAATAAATGTTCCCAATAGACTTTTCTTTTTCTGGTAATTCAATATAGTATTCGCTCAGGCGACCGTCTTCGGTTATTGCAACTCTTACTTCGTTGATAGCCGCATTTATAACAATATCTTTTTTCATTTCCTAAATTTTCTATCCAATTCGCATAATTCATAAAAAACAAAATTACACAAAAATATGCATTTTTTTGCTATTTTAGTTTAATAATTAGTCTCGACTAACACCATTGTTTTTAAATTATTGAAAATTTTTGTATTTTTGTAAAAATGTTGATATTTAATTATGTCCGAGCAAATAAACATAAATCCAGAAAGCGAAATTGAACTAATTGACGAAGTGAAACTTGCCGCAAAAGTCATTCTTTTCAATGACGATTGGCACACTTTCGACGAAGTAATTTATCAGATTATTAAAGCTACGGGATACAACTACGAGAAAGCTGAAGCCATCACCTACGAGGTTCATAATAAAGGCAAAGCAATCGTCTACTCAGGTGAACTTGCTAAATGTATTCAAGTAAGCTCCGTTTTAGAAGAAATTCAACTTCGCACCGAAATCCAACTTTAATTTTCTTAACTTATTTTTCACAATTATTTTAGTCAATTGACTTATTATTAGTATTTTTGCAAAATGAAATCAGCCGAAATATTAAATAGAGAAGTCAAAATTATTGCGAATAATCGCAAGGCACGTCACGATTTTATTGTGTTGCAGTCAATTGAATGTGGCATCGTCCTCTCTGGAACAGAGGTAAAGTCGCTTCGCCAGAGTAAATGCAGCTTGCAAGAAGCTTATGCTACTTTTCAAGGTGAAGATTTATATTTAGTGAATTTTCATATCGCTCCCTACGAGCACGGCAACCGAGAAAATCACGAACCAAAACGACCACGCAAGTTGCTTATTCATAAACGTGAAGCGTTCAAACTAAAATCCGCAGTTGCAGAAAAAGGCGTTACTCTAATTCCTCTCTCAATTTATTTTTCGGGGCACCTTGTTAAAGTAGAAATTGGTTTGTGTCGCTCCAAAAAGAAATACGATAAACGCGAAACTACCAAAAAAAGGGAAACCGAACGCGAAATTCAAAGAAAATACAAAGTCTGAAATCGTTTTGTTTTTTCTTGCTCGTCAATCTTTACAAATTGCTCTTTTTTCAACTATTTCAAAATTATTTTGCCCTCTAATACGTTAATTCCAATATTTAAAGATTAATAAAAATTGAAAAATGACAGACTATCCATATTACGTCAAGGAAAAATGCTATTGCATTTTCTGCGAAAATTATTTTAACGAGTTTAAGGAATGGCAAAAAAACGAAGGAACAGATTTTGTTCGCAACTTTGATATAATTGGAACAGACCCGCGTTACTTCCAGTGTCCAGCTTGTGGTTCCACTGACCGCGAACGTCATTTGTATTTGTTCCTTAAAGAAATTGGGGAACTGGATAAATTCGAGAATAAGTTAATTCTTTATGTTGCCCCTGAAATTAATTTTTTGAAGAAAATTGCAAAGCCCTCGATGAATTTTATTTGTGGAGATTTAGAACCCGAAAAATACCTTCATCTGAATATCAACCCTTTCTACAAAATTGACCTAACGCAAATCACATTCGACGATGCTACTTTCGATTATGTTATTGCAAATCATATTTTAGAACATATCCCTGATTATAAAAAAGCTCTTGCTGAGATATACAGAGTGCTAAAACCAAAAGGAACAGCAATACTGCAAACTCCTTTTTCATCGTTGATATATAATAATTTCGAGGATTTTTTAATTGATACCCCATCTTTAAAAGAAAAATTTTACGGACAAAACGACCACGTAAGAATATTCGGATTACAACTATTTGATGATATTAAACAGGCAGGTTTCCACTTGCAGATTTATAACCACTACGAGGTTTTACCAAAATTTCAACCATCTATTTATGGCTTAAATGAGAAGGAAAATTTGATTCTGGCAAGAAAATAGATAGTTATCTATTCTATAATCTGGAATATTATGGATAAATTAGGTAAATATTTCGAGGATTTTGTAGTTGGCGAAATTATCGAGCATCCACTTTCGAAAACAATTTTCGAAAGCGATAATAATTTGTTTTCTTTGCTTACAATGAATGCAAACCCATTGCATACAAATCTTGATTACGCGCAGAAAAGTCAGCACGGTAAAATATTAGTAGTCGGCACCCTTGTTTTTAGCCTTGCGGTTGGGCTGACGGTCCCTGAAATAAGCGGCAAAGCAATTGCTAATTTGGAATATGAAAAAATTGAACACCTGCATCCTGTATTTATCAACGACACTATTTACGTAAAAACGAAAATTCTTGATTTAATACCCTCTAAAACCAAAAAAGATAGAGGAATTGTCTATGTTGAGACGGTAGCTTACAATCAAAATAATGTTGAAGTTCTTAAATTTCGAAGAAAAGTCCTAATCAAAAGGAGAAACAGCAATGAATAGCCGTTTTCCTTATCTCATGAGAAGCTTGATGTTTGTTCCTGGGCATAACGAAAGGTTGCTTAATAGTGCGGCTCGGTCGGATGCAGACGTTTTGCTTCTGGATATAGAAGACTCGGTTCAACCCGATGAAAATAAACAAGTTGCAAGAGACACAATCATAAGATTTGTAAAGGAAGGCAAATTCCGCAATCACTTCGTTTTTCCAAGAGTGAATGACCGCGAAAGCGGCCATCTTCTGCAAGATGTGTATCAGCTTACCATCGATGGTATTACTGGATTTATGTATCCTAAATCAAAATTGGGCGAAGATATTTACTTTTTCGATAAATTGCTTGAAACCATAGAATATGAGAAAATGATACCAATCGGGACATTTAAAATAATTGCACTTGTGGAAACTACTGCCGCAGTATTAAATGCACAGGACTTATGCAAAGCATCCAATCGTGTTGTTGCTCTTGCCTATGGTTGTGAAGACTTTATTACCGACCTTGAAGGTATCCACGACGCTGAAAGCAAAAGCTTATTCGTTCCGCGGGCAACAATTGCAATGGCTGCACGCGCTAATGGTGTAATTCCTATTGATACTGTTCACATTAAAGTTCACGATTTAATCGACCTTGAACGCAATTTGAAAATTGCTAAAAATCTTGGTTTCGAAGGAATGCTTGTGCTTAATCCTAAGGAAATACCACTTGTGCATAAATACTTTTCACCTTCCGAGGAAGATGTTGCCTGGGCAGAAGAAATGCTTAAACTTGCCGAACAAGCACACTCCGAAGGCAAAGGCGTTGCTGTCAAAGACGGTAAATTTATCGGACCGCCGATGATACTTGCTGCTCGTAAAATTCTTAAAAAACAAGAATTGATTAATAAAAAAAGCAAAGTATGAAAATTGCAATAATGCAGCCATACGCTTTCCCTTATATTGGATACTTTCAACTCATTCATTCTGTTGATAAATTTATATTTTTAGATAATGTTAATTTTATTAAAAAGGGCTGGATAAACAGAAACCGAATTGTCGCAAATGGCAATGAATATTATTTTACCATCCCTTGCAAATCCATTAGTCAAAACAAACTCATTTGCGAGACAATTATCGATTGGGAAAGTGACTTTTTCGGTAAATTCATCAAAACTTTACATTATAATTATAAGCATTCTCCATATTTTAATAATGTAATTGAAATTATTCTCAAAGTTTTAGAAAACGAACCAATCAAAATATCAGAACTTGCCATTTCTTCTATTCTTGAATTTTGTAAATACATAGGTTTAGAACGTGATTTTAAAATTTCATCTTCTCAGACAAACTATCAGAATGAATTAAAAGGTGCAGATAGATTGATTGACATTGCAAAGAAAGAAAACTGCTTAACTTATATCAATGCTATTGGCGGTGTCGACTTATACAGCAAAGAGTATTTCGAAAAAAAATCTCTTAAATTATACTTTTTAAAAACTAATTTAATCGAAAATTTCGACCAAAATTGTTATATTTCTTTTTATTCAATTATTGATTTAGCAATGTATAATTCACCGAAAACAATTGCGAACTATTTAGAACAATATGAGTTAATATAGTATGGCAAAAAAAGTATTAATAATGGGTGGTCTTGGAAATGGTTCGGTAATTGCCCACGCTATTGCCGACGCAAACAAACGAGGCTATGAGGAACTAATATGCGCTGGTTTCATTAATGATAGAGACAACACAAGCGAAATTGAGGGCTTCCCGGTGCATGGAGGCTTGAAAGATATTCCCAGGTTATTAGACGAAGGTTACTTCTTTATAAATACAATTTTTAAAGTTGGAGGTCAAAAAGAACGTATTGCCTTATTTGAGAGTTTGAATATTCCTGATGAACGGCTTGCAACTTTTGTTCATCCTATGGCTTATGTTGCCCCGAATGTTGAATTATCGCCTGGGTGTGTGATTATGCCTAATGTTTCAGTGTCGTCAGGCACAAAATTTGGAAAATGTTGTAGGGTTATGGTTGGTGCAACTATTGGACATAATAGCGTTATCGGAGATTACTCATTTTTTGCCGCAAATTGCTGCACTGGTGCTTATTTGAAAATTGGTAAAGCAGTAACTGTCAGCCTAAATGCTTGTATCCGTGAATACGTTGAAATTGGTAATTATGCTACTGTTGGAATGGGTGCTGTTGTCCTCGAAAATATTGGGGAAGGTGAAGTTTGGGCTGGTAATCCCGCAAAACTATTGAAAAAGGTGGAATAATGAGCAATTTAGTTAATAATCCTCTTGTTAGTGTAAGAATTTTAACTTATAATCACGAAAAATATATTGCTCAATGTATTGAAGGAATTGTCTTTCAGAAAACAAATTTCCCTTTTGAAATAATCATTGGCGAGGATTGCTCCACTGATGCAACTCGTCAAATATGCCGCAACTACAAAGAAAAGTATCCTGATATTATTAATCTTATTGAAAACGAAAGAAATTTAGGTGTGGTTGCTAACGGCGAACGCACTATTGCCGCATATCGTGGTAAATATATTGCCTGGTGCGACGGCGACGACTATTGGATTGATGACTATAAATTGCAAAAACAAATTGACATTTTGGAAAGAAATCCAAATATCGCCGTTTGTTTTCATCCCGTTAAGATTATCTACGAAGAAAGCAATCAAAAACCGATTATTTCTAATCCACAGCAAAAACAAATTTCAACAATTTACGACCTTGCTTTCGGAAACTTTATGCATTCACCTTCCGTTGTTTTTCGTCACGGTCTTTTCGACACTAACCTTGATATTTTGAAAACAATTCCCGCACGTGATTATGCTGTTCATCTTCTTAATGCAAGCAAAGGAGATATTTTCTTCATAAATGATGTGATGGCTGTATATCGCGAACACCCCAAAAGTGCCTGGACTTCAAAAACATTGCAAGACCGCCATCTTGGGCATATTAATACTCTTGATATGATGACCGGACTTTTTAATTCTCAAATTGACGATATTTTTACATTTGTCAAAGCTACCTACTATTTTGATTTATTTACTAAGCTTAAAAATTATTCATATGCAAGCGAAGTTAAACAATATCTTTTCTCAGCTCTTGAAAATACTCTGAAAATACCATATTTCCCAAATATTGATGCTCTCAATAACAAAATCATTGCAGATTTACTTAAAGTTATTGACCAGGAACGCGACAGTAAAGCATTTTTGCTTCTATCTAAACTTGCCTTGCAAAAGCATTTATATAAAGACACTATTGATTTTCTTGAAAATGTCCTTCGAATTGACCCGAGCAACAACGAGGCAAAATTTTTACTTGCTCAATCTTACTTTAAAATTGAAAATTACTCCAATAATATAGATGTTTGTAATAATCTAATTGAAGAAACTTTCAATCGTGAAGCACTCACTCTTTTAGCCCGAGCCTACTGGAAGTCTAAACAATACGAAAAATCAATTCAAGTTGCAAAACGTTTGCTCGACTTTGAGCCAAATAATTTCGATGCACTCAAAATTATTGCGTTTTCATATTTTGAAATTGGTGAGAAGACCGCTTCCTATGAATATTGCGAAAAAGCCCTTTCAATTTTCAGATATGATGTCGATTTACTTTCGTTAAAAGCAAATTTGAAAAAAAGTATGTCAGGCGATACCGTCTTCAGTCCTGCAAAATCTATTAATAAAGAAATTCAACCAAAAACGCAAAGTACAAAAGACACAATAGAACTCGTCTCGATTATCATTCATACAAAAAACCAGGCTCATTTGCTCGAACGCCTGATTAATTCTATTTATGTGCATAATTCTAAATATAACTTTGAAATCATTGTCTCGGATAATGCTTCAACTGATGAAACATTAAATATCCTCAAAAAATTTGCTTCACAAAGAATTAATTTTAGATTTGTAAGAAATTATAACATTCTGCCTGTTGCAAAGGCAATCAATAATGCAATTAAAAATGCCTATGGTAATTACTTCGTTGTTCTCAACGAAGTGCAATCAGTTTCTCAAAATTGGTTGGATGTCATTATTGATAATTTAAAATCCACAAAGTCAATTGTATCTTTGCCAAAGCTTTTCCCAAATAGTAGTTTAGTTCATTCAACAGGTATTAAAATCGAAGCAAAGGACGAAAAACTAAACTTTTTATACCAGAATCAAAACGAAGAATATGAAACACTTGCCACCTCAGTCGAATGCGTTTTTTCAGATGCTTTATCTGCAAATTGCCTTGCTTTTTCCTCTGAATTAATTGAAAAAATAGGGCTATTCGACGAAAGCTTTCATAGCTTCCTCTTTGAAATTGATTTTTCCTTACGAGCAAAAGAAATTGGGTTTCCACCGATTTGTATAACTGATAGCGTAGTTATTATCAACGAAAGACTTGAAGTAAATATGCCGTCTGAACCCGAAATTGCTCTATTCGCTCAAAAGTGGGGAAAACTTACTAAAATAGAAAACGCTATTGATATTGATAACCAAGATTTCCCCGTCGAACAATCTGTAAATCAACGTTTATTGCAAGTTGTGCAGAATTTGTCCGAAATAGGTGAGATCGCCGAAATCCAGAGATTAGGGAATATACTATTAGTTCCAAACTTGCATTCATTGAGCGAACAAGAAATTTTGTCGCTCGAAATTGATGAAGAATTGTTCAATTCATACTGCAAAATAAGCGAACAAAGTTCAGATTTTCAATTCGAAGATTTATTCGATATTTCTGATACAAAGCCCGAGCCTGTAAATATCATTGCTGAAAGCCCCGAAACACAAGCAAAACCGCGCATTTTGCTAACAATGTACGGTTGGAACGAAAGCGGCGGCGGAACTACTTTCCCTCGTTCAGTTGCAATTGCCCTTGCTCGACGTGGATATGAAGTAGCTGTGTTCTATGCAACGGCAAACCATCCAACAATTCAAAAACCATATTACCTGGAATATAGAGTAGAGCAAGGTGTTCATCTATATGGTGTTTATAATCGTCCAACGGTGTTTTTAGATGCTTTAAACCCAGAAAGAGAAATCCGAGACGAACGAATAGTCCAGCTCTTTGCACAGGTTATTGATGAATTCAGACCTAATATAGTTCACTACAACAATTTCCTCGGACTTTCATTTGCAATTGGAGAAATTCCTTTCTCCAAAGGAATTCCTTCTGTTTTCACAACGCATAATTACCATATTATCGACCCAATGCTTTATCTCTATCGCTCTGATTTATCTTTGTGGAACAACACAGACTTTTTTGCCAATTCTGAACTTGCTCGCAATTATCCAGATTTACACAATTCATTTAGAAATCGTATTCAGGCAGCCAAAAAATTAGTGAATGAGCACATTACATACACCCTTGCTGTATCTCGCAGAGTTAAGGAACTATTCGTAGATTTTGGAATTAACCCTGATAAGATTGCCATCGTTCATCAAGTGCCCGAGCAAGCACAAAAATTAACTTCATTGAATATACGAAATAGGCAGCCTGAACATCCGCTTCGTTTCGGTTATATTGGTGGAGTTATGCCACACAAAGGTGCTCACGTGCTGGTTCAGGCAGCTCAGTCAATACCGAAAGAGAAAGCTGAATTTCTCATTTATGGTTTTATTTCGCAAGATTACCATCGCTTGCTTGAACGACTTGATGTTAATCATAGAATTAAGTTTATGGGGCAATATTCAACTGATGATCTCCCTTCAATTGCTGAGCAACTTGACGCGATTGTATTGCCAAGCGTTTGGGAGGATTGTGCCCCACTTGTTATTGCCGAAGCAATCGCAATGAAACTTCCTGTTATTGCTTCTCGCTTGGGAGGATTTCCCGATTTTGTGAAACACGAAATAAATGGCAAACTCTATAATCACAATTCTCCTTCCGAACTTACAAAAATTTTGTGGGAAGTTGTAGAAAATCCTGGATTAATCAGTATTTGGCGTTCAAATTGCAAATTGACCCATAATTTCGATGACTATCTTGACCACATTATAATGACATACGAAAAACTCATCGCTGGAAATCGTCCAAATGTAGAAGAAATTGAGCTTATCTTTTAATATGAAAACAACTATTCGCAATGCTGTTATTTTATTTGGAAGCACTCTATCAGTTATGGCAGGTGCAATTGTAACGCCTGCCTTGCCATATATTACTTATGATTTCTCAGATATTGACAATATTGAGTTTCTTACGAAATTAATATTATCACTGCCACCGCTATTTATTGCTATTTTTTCTCCTATTTCAGGTTATTTATTCGAAAGATTCGGCAGAAAACCGATTTTAATTTTTGCTGCTATTCTTTATGGAATTGCGGGAACAACGGGCTATTATCTTAACGATATTTATTTAATTTTAGTCGGGCGAGCATTGCTTGGAATTGCAATCTCTGCCTTGATGACAGGATTTATAGTTGTATTAGGTGATTTGTTCGAAGGTGAAAAGCGAAACAAATTCATTGGCATTCAGGGTGCAATAATGAGTTTCGCAGGGGTTATTTATTTACTGCTTGGTGGATTGCTCGCTGATATTAACTGGAATGTCCCTTTTATCACCTATGCTGTGTCAATTATTGTCGGAATTCTTCTATTATTTTTCCTTGATGAAACTTGTCGTGCTTCTGAGACAAAGCAACGTGTCCACTTCTCTTTTAATTTGAAAACATCTTTGATTTATTTAAGTGCAATTTTTGTTATGATTTGCTATCTGATGGTGCCCACTCAATTGCCTTTTTTAATAAATTCGCAGTTCCCAGATTTCCCCGCATCAAAAATTGGCTTGCTGATTGCAATTTGGATAATGTTTTCTTCAATTTCATCACTTTTTTACCCGAAAATTAAAAATAGAGTAGCGTTTCGCTATGTCTATATGATTGGATTTGCAATTTGGGGTTTCGGGCATCTCTTGGTATTATTTTCATCTAATTTAGTTTTGCTTGTTTCGTCGCTAATTTTCTCTGGATTAGGAAATGGTCTGGTAATTCCAAATTTGAAATCTCACATATTAGCACATTCGACTGAAAATAATCGTGGAATTAACAGTGGATTGCTTAC
Organism: Bacteroidota bacterium; assembly: GCA_022707965.1. Classification (GTDB taxonomy): domain Bacteria; phylum Bacteroidota; class Ignavibacteria; order Kapaibacteriales; family UBA2268; genus JAKIZO01. The sequence goes on along the minus strand of JAKIZO010000022.1, from coordinate 13,033 downwards.
AACTTCTCTTTACGTTGGTCAGTTTCTTTCGCCAATTGTTGTTCAGCCACTCTTTCAATATGCTAACATTTCGCAAATTTTCCCAATTTTTGGGATATTAATTCTTGTTATCTCTTTTGTTTATATATTCGCAAATAAAATTTAGGTGCAAAAATGAACTCTTCACCTTTTTATATTCAGAAAACTCATAAATCATTTTCTGAAGCCATAGAAGCAGTAAAAGAAAACGCAGCAAGTGCAGGATTTAACCTTGTTGCCGAACATAATATAAGGAACACCTTCGAACGTAATAATTTGCATTGGGAACGCAATTACACTATTCTTTCTATTTGCAATCCAGTAAAATCACATCACGCTTTGAGTATAGATAAGCGACTTGGGTGCTTTATGCCCAAAAATATCATTGTTTTCGAAGATGATGATGGGATTGTGAATATTATGATGATGAAGAGCGACCCTAATAAAATGAATGAACTTTTCCCTAGTATTGGCATTGGTGAAATGTCTGCAAAAGTTATGAGCGAACTAATTAGCATAATTGAAAAATCTATTTGATAGAGGCTCGTATGGACAATTTCGTAATTTGTCATTCTTGTGGTGCTAAAATTGACGTTAGCAAGGCTCTTTATTCTCAAATAGAGAATACTCTAAAAAATCAATTCGAACAAGAATTCCGTGAAAAACAAGAGCAATTCAAGCAGGCAATTGAGCAACTTGAAAATCAACGACGTGAAATTGAATTAGAAAAAGTTAAACTAAATCAAATCGTTCAGGAACAGGTTCAAAAACGCCTTGAAAGCGAAAAATCACAGATTGAAGAAAACTTAAAAAATCGAATTTACAACGAAAACAAAATTCAAATTGAAGCGCTTAAACAGGAATTAACTGAAAAATCTCAAAAAATAGCTGAACTCAATAATGCCTTAGCAGAAATTGAACGCTTAAAACGCGAAAAGCAGGAAATCGAATCTCGATTGCAGCTTGAATACGAACGTAAACTTTCTGAAAATATGCGTTTAGAACAGGATAAATTACGCAAGCAATTCGAAGATAACTTTTTGCTTAAACTTAAAGAAAAAGAAAAGACTATCGAAGATTTAACAGCAAAGCTCGAAGATGCACGTCGTCGAGCCGAACAAGGTTCTATGCAACTGCAAGGTGAAGTGCAGGAATTATTCTTAGAAGATATGCTCAAAGAATTATTCCCTCTGGACGATATTCAAGAAATTAAGAAGGGGCAGCGTGGTGGTGATATTATTCAGATTGTCCGAAATAATATCGGTAAAGAGTGTGGCAAAATCTACTATGAAAGCAAACGCACTAAGAACTACGACAGAGGCTGGATTGCAAAACTTAAAGAAGATAATTTAGAAGCAAAAGCAGATATACTGATTCTTGTGACGCAAGCAATGCCCGAAGGCAAAGATAGATACTTTTTCGAAGATGGGGTGTGGGTGTGTCCCTTTTCCGAAATTCGTGCTTTTGCAAATGTTATGCGAATGATGATTATTCAAATTTATAATGCCTCTATTGTAAATGTCAATAGAGAGAGCAAAATGGAACTTGTTTATAATTATCTTACAAGCAGAGAATTTGCTGATACTTTCGAGGCGATTATTACTGGGTTCAACGACCTTCAGAAAAGCTACATCGACGAAAAAAACAAGATTATGAAAATTTGGAAAGAACGAGAAAAACAACTCGAGAAAATCCTTACTAATGCAGTAAATCTTTACGGTTCAATAAAAGGTCTCGCAGGTAGTTCAATACCTGATATTAAATTATTAGAGTAGATTTTTTAGTAATTTATTATCTTTCAGCTACTTTGCAAAAATCTTGTGGAAACCTTCGGAAGGTTTGAAAACTTCCGAAGGTTTAACATAATAGTTGAATTATAGACGTTTTTATCAATTGCCCTTATACGGAATCCCTTTCTTTATCCACTCGGGTGCAGGTTTCCCTAATACATAATGGTCGAAGAATTCTTTCATTTTGATTGAATAATCAATCTTGTTCTGATACCTGCGAGGATGATGCGGTTCGTTCTCATACTGCAAAAATATCGCATTTTTCCCGAGCCTGCGATATGCCATATATAGCTCGATGCCTTGCTGCCAGGGCACTGCTTCATCAATGTCCCCAAACATAATTAACAACGGTGTGGTTGCTTTTTTTGCATTGAAAACGGGGGAGTTGCGTATGTAATTATCTAAACTATCCCATAAAGTGCCACCAATTCTGCTTTGCTGTGCCTCATATTGAAATTGTCGGGTAAGTCCCGATTCAAGTCTAATCTGCCCGTAAGCACTTGTCATATTTCCAACAGGTGCCCCTGCACAAGCTGCTTTGAAGAAATCAGTCTGCGTTACAATAAAAGCCGTTTGGTATCCGCTCCAAGAATGCCCTTGAATGCAGAATTTAGTCGAATCAGCTATCCCAAGTTCAATTAACCGCCTTGCTCCACTCATAATTGCATCCAATGCATCAAACCCAGGATTTCCAATATAATACTTTATATCGGGTAGAAACATTATATACCCCGAAGAATTATACACTTGTGGAATAGGGCGGTGGGTTAGCATTGGCGGATTAAAATTATAAGTTCTATCCGAAAATCTTTCATAGAAATAAACATAAACGGGATAACGTTTTTTGGGGTTGTAGTTGTATGGTTTTATAATAAACCCATCTAAACTATCACCACGGGAATTTGCCCAGCGTATGATTTCCGTTGTGCCCCATTCGAATTCCGCAATTTCAGGGTTTGCATCTGTTATTTTTCTCGTTTCTGTAAAATTCAAATTTTGAGATAACCAGTAATCAGGATATTCACTATAATTTTCTCGTGTAAATAATATCTTATTATCGTAGCGAGGCTTTGCAATTACAGTATATTTCTTCTCTTGTTCGAGCAAGTTTTTCTTGAGTTCATTGTTTTGCAGGAGCAAAGTATAAATACCTTGAACTTTTGTGTAATTATTATATCCCTGCAAAATTAGTGTTTCAGTTTCTGAATAAAAATCCTTATCAGCCCATATATTACGAATTCGGAAGCTTACTTTTTCTTTTTCACCTTCTCCATTAGTTAAATTCATTCCATTACCACTTGCACAATCGAACTTCCATAAATCATACCAATCGTGGACAATAAATGCATTTCCACTATCGAGCCAGCAACCAAACCCATTCGAAGGAACATTGCTCGGCATATCAAACTCTATGTCGAAGAACTTGCCGTCAAGATTTTCAGTTATGTTCTTTGCAATATTGTTCGAAATATCATATAAATACCAATTCTTTTGATAGTAATAGGCAACATATTTCCCATTCGGTGATAAATATGCATTTTCCTCAATTCGCTTTTGAATGATTTTTCTCTCGCCATTATTAAGATTAATCAAATAGAGGTCAAAAACATCACCATACCAGGTTTTCTCTTTATAATAAGGGGTTTCGCTATACGCAATTGTGTAATTATTGTTCTTGGGAACAAAAACTCTATTTACTACACTATCACCAAGTTGAATAAATGAGTTCTTAGTTAAATCAAATACGCACAAAAAATATCTGTCTTTAAACCTATTCCAGCTGATTTTCTGATGCGATATAATCAGTGGGTCGTCCCAATGCCAGAGATATAAATCTGCCCGCTGTGCAATACTATCTATATTGTAGAATGTAGTATCATTGTAATTTGGAAAATCTTGCTTCGTATCGTATTTTTCAGATATTGGTTTTATTCCAAAAAATAACTTACTGCCATCACGGCTCCAATTTATATCATTAACTTGTAGAATATAATAATTGCTTGTTATCATTTTTGTCGAAACAATCTCATTTGTTTTTTCCTTGTCCCAAGTATAAATTGAATAATCCTTTGCTTTGCCGCTATTATCAAGTTCAGATAAGAAAAATGCAAGCTTCTGAGCGCTCTCGTTCCAGGCTAAATTACAAATATGGATATTATTTTTAGAGACTATTTCATATTCAGGTGCGAATTCTTCATTCAAATTTCTGTAAAATAGACCGTCACCATTTCCCGATTTTGTTGAAACTGAATAAAAAATATAATTGCTCAAACTATCAAACAAGAATTCAGCAACATAGTCTATTCTTATCTCCGTCCCGCTTGGTAAGTGCCTTAAATTCAGTTGCGAACCCACAATTTTATCTTTTAATTTCTTGTCTTTTTCCTCACCTCCTTCATAAAGAAACGCTAACCATCGCCCATCATTAGAAAACTCGAATGATTTCACGGTTTCTCTTTCCACAGTGCGTCCATTCGACAAATTCATAATTCCAAACTTGTTCTTTGACTTATCTTTTTTGCCTGCATTTTCAATTTCGATTTGTTTAGGAAGAATTTCAAATGCCGCCCAGTCTGTTTTGGGTGACAATTTGGGCTTTGAACCTCGTTCAAATACAAACTTTGCAGTATCTTCGAGCGATTGAATATATAGCGTCCGGTCGCCTCTGTCTGGAACCAATGTGTATGCGAGCCATTTACCGTTTTGCGAAATAGTTGTTTCCCTGATAAGCTTAAACTTCATTGCATCTTCAAAGGTATATGGTTTTTTCTTCTGCGAAAAAGACGAAAATGGAATTATCACCAACAATATTATCAAAACAAATTGCGTTGCTCTTTTCATTCAATATTCCTATTTGGTTAATAATAATTATTTCAAAATAAAAAAAATCGTCGTATTTTGAAAGTTAGTTTGAACAAATAATTCTGAAAAATGAAAAGAATATATATTATTGGTGTCGCAATTCTAATAGTAATACTTATTCTCTCTTACTATTCTTACAAATCATTTCAAAAATTGAATGAAGAAATTGCACCTAAAATTTTCAACGAATTAATTAGACCCTATTCAGAATTAATCAAGAATGCAAATTTTTGGCAGGCTTATGAATGCTACACTACCCGTAGCTACAAATCAAATCACAGCTACAATGAGTTCGAAAATGCACAAATTGCCAACAAGAATTATTTCGGTGAGCTTCTTGAAATGTCTCTTACTTCAGGAATTTTTATTAAAATGGCAGATAAAGAAAACAAATGGATTTATCGCGGTACAATCAACTATAAGTGTTCTAAAATCAGTGCCAAATTCACAGTTGATGTTGCAATTGAAGAAGGTGCCTATAAAATTGCTCAAACCTATCCAAGCCAGCTCAGTTTTGTCAAAATGAAGTCTATGATTTATTAGTTAGCAACCTTCAAGCCAACTATTCCTGCAATAATTAGAAAAATTGAAATGATTTTCAATAAACTTGCAGTATCTTTGAAAAATAGAACACCTATTGTAAATGTTCCGATAGCACCAATCCCTGTCCAGATTGCGTATGCAGTTCCGATTGGTATTTGTCTTTGAGCAAGCCACAAAAAGTAGCCACTTAACCCCATACTAACAACGCTGAATGCTATCCATAAATATCTGTAAGAAGTTATTTGCGATAGCTTAAATCCAACTGGCCACCCAATTTCAAAAATTCCCGCCAATAGCAAATAAAACCAGTGCATCACTATTGATTTAAATCACTTAATAAATATGCTTTGATAAAATCATCAAGGTCTCCATCCATCACTGCTTGAATATCTGTTCGTTTGAGTTCAGTTCTGTGGTCATTGACCATAGTATAAGGCTGGAAAACATAAGAACGAATTTGGCTACCCCATTCGATTTTCTTTTTAGTCCCTTCGATAGCAGCGCGAGCAGCTTCCTCTTCTTCTCTCTTCTTCTGGTAAAGTCTTGATTTTAGCATTTTCATTGCTCGCTCGCGGTTCTGAAATTGAGAACGTTCCTGTTGGCAAGCAACTACAATACCTGTTGGTATATGTCGCAGTCTGACTGCTGTTTCGACTTTATTGACATTTTGTCCGCCTTTGCCACCCGAACGGAACGTCTCCATTTCTATATCAGCCGGATTAATCTCTATTTCCACGTCGTCGTCAATTTCGGGATAGACAAACACCGATGCAAATGATGTGTGTCGCCGAGCATTGACATCAAATGGCGAAATTCTTACCAAACGATGAACACCATTCTCTGCTTTCAAGTATCCATAAGCATACTTGCCGTTAATTTCCAAAGTTGCAGATTTTATTCCTGCACCATCTCCTTCGAGTTCATCAAGTAGATACACTTTGTAATTATGGCGTTCAGCCCAACGTGTGTACATACACATTAGCATTTCAGCCCAGTCCTGCGCTTCTGTACCACCCGCTCCCGAATGAATTGTAAGAATTGCTGATTTTGTGTCATCAGCACCCGATAGCATATTTTTTATTTCAAGCTCTTCTATGAATTTCTCAAATTGAGAAATTTCATCATTCAACTCACATTCCAGAGATGCATCTTCCGCCTCAACTGCTAATTCTAAAAAAGCAGCCGAATTTTGAAATATTTGCTCAGCTTTTTCATATTCATCTACCCATTCCGATAAGTCGGAAATTTCTTGCATTGTTTTCTTTGCAGAATTTGGGTCGTCCCAGAAATCATTTCTGTGTGTTTCTTCTTTTAGTGTTGCTATTTTTTCTTTCTTTCCGTCAATGTCAAAGAAACCTCCTTAGGTTCTCTAACCTTCCTTTTAACTCTTCTAATTTTTCTTTCTGTGGTTCAAACATATCTTTGCTTTCAATAAAATTCAAAAAATAAAAACAACAAAATTACAAATAATAACTTGAAGATAAAAATCATTCATCAAATTCAAAGTTTTATAAAAAAAGCAGCCTCCTGAAATTGAAGGCTGCTTCGTGTTGGATATAATACTCTGTTTATTTAGCAATACTAACGCTTATTTTTTTTCTGATAACAGTAACTTTGATTTGACCTGGATATTCCAATTCGTTTTCGATTCGTTTAGCAATTTCGATAGCTAAAATATCAGCAGTGTTGTCGTCAACTTTTTCGGGTTCTACAATTACACGAACTTCACGTCCAGCTTGAATAGCAAAAGTTTTGCCCACTCCTTGCTAATAAAATAATTATTACATTTTTGATAAAATGTGTTGAATTATTTCCTTGTTTATTTCAAAATACATATTTTCGTTAATTGCTGTCCTAAATGTATGTAGTTGAGTGTCAATAATTTTAAAGTTAAATGATAAAAAATGTGTTTTTAGCTTTGAAATTGCTGCTTGTATTTCGTTATAAGGTACTATAGGATCGTTCTTCCCCCAAATCGAAAAAACGAAAGTAGATTTGTTATTTTTTAATTTAAGTTTATCAGTCGAAAAATTGATTAATGCGCTTTCAATATCTGATTTGTTTTTCAAATTCATACGTTTTTTAGAGGCTTCTAAATTATAGGGTAAGCCTTCAGTTACTAATAACCTGATGTCTTCATTTGAGTTATTTATATAGTTTAAACATATTACAGCACCCAAAGAAATGCCATAGAACGCAAGTTTCAAAGAATCGACTTCATATTCTTCTTTATAAAAATCTATAAATTTTATTAAGTCATTAATTTCATGATTTATTGTATCTCTCATTAGTTTAGAATTTAGACTATTTTCACTTTCTCTAAGATTAATGAAACATACAGAAAGACCTGTTTTGATTAATTCAAATGCAATTGGATATAATAATTGATTCTTCAAATTAATTCCCGGAACCATAACAGCTAATTTTGACTTATCAAAATTATAAGGAGGTGTCCACAGAACATATCTTACAACATTACCTTTATTGTCAGGAATCTCTATATTATAGGGGACAATATTACATGAATACTTAAGAAGCGTATCTTTAGAATTAAAAACTAAATCTAAAGAAATAAATTCATCATTAATTAGTTGTCTTTGTTCGAAGATAGTTATCTTACTACTTGGTGAACAAGAATATAAAAGTAAGATAAACAAAATAAACGAGGTTTTTTGCACAGTTCTGTCCTTTATTAGTTGTATTTTATTAAAGGCTGTCTCAAAAATAATATTGTCCAAAATCTATCTTTTTTCTGAGTACTCATAAAAGCGAGTGATTGATTTTTCCACTTAAATAATTATGAAATTCAAAGATTTTGGCCTTTTTGAGACAGCCACTTCTTATTTAACAACTTATTTCAATAAAGAAGGTGCCTTTTGTAGCACCGGTTTGAAAATCCTTTTCTACTTTTGCGCCAGCTTTAACACTTATATTATTAACTGGCTCTGGGGGATTTTCAGATAAACCTTGTATCATTGGAACGACTTTTTTACCTTCGAAATGATCTTCTCTAAGATAATCAGCCATAGTTCTCAATGAACATATTATAGCCTCTTTTTGTTGACTGGTAAGAGATCCTATATAAATTCTTTGAGAATCAGTTATCAAAAATCGGCTTTCGATAGCTCCTAAAAAATTATTAATCATATCGTTATATAGATTTTCAAATGCAATGGCATCTGATTCGATAGTTATGAAATATTCTTTTGCATTTATATCATTAAGTTTTGGAAGGTTATTTATCGACATAACATTTACTCCTATATTTAAATTGATAATTAATAAACGGAATTATTCAAGTTATTTAGAATTATTTCGATATCCTTATCAAATAAGTAATAACAGTGCTTGGAATTACTTTGAAATATTGTATTAATCCCAGCACTGATATTCGCAATGCCGGCTAATATTTCCTCAATTTTTTTTATACAATTACTTTTTCCAAATAACTTATTTATTATCTTGATGGATATTTTATCTGAAACTGTAGATAAATTATAAAACAAATAAAAATGAATAATATACTTATTTAAAATAAGATAAAGATTGGAATTTTGATATAAAGATATAAAGATATAAAGATATAAAGATATAAAGATATAAAGATAAGAGAATAAGATAATATTTCTTTAATGTTCCGCACTATTAATTTTCAGTAAATAAATTACTACTAAATATAAATAATAAAATATAAATAACCAAATTCTTTTTATATAATATCATAATATCAACAAAAGGCTGCCTTTTTGAGACAGCCCCATTTTCACAAAAAAATATAAATCCCAATTATTTAGCAATACTAACGCTTCTTTTTTCTCTGATAACAGTAACTTTGATTTGACCTGGATATTCCATTTCGTTTTCGATTCGTTTAGCAATTTCGATAGCTAAAATATCAGCAGTGTTGTCATCAACTTTTTCGGGTTCTACAATTACGCGAACTTCGCGTCCCGCCTGAATAGCAAAAGTTTTGCCCACTCCTTCGAAACTTTCTGCTATGGATTCAAGCTTTTGCAATCGCTTCACATAATTTTCAAGCGATTCGCGGCGTGCACCAGGACGAGCACCACTTATACTATCTGATGCTTGTACAAGCACAGCGTAAGGGGTTTCCATCTCAATATCTTCGTGGTGAGCACCTATCGCATTGCAAACACTTGGATTTTCACGGAACTTCTTAGCAAGTTCAAAACCAATCAAAGCGTGAGGTCCTTCTGTCTCTTTATCAACGCACTTACCGATATCGTGCAGCAAGCCTGCTCTTTTGGCAATTTGCGGGTCAAGTCCAAGTTCAGAAGCCATTATTCCGCATAGATTTGCTACTTCAATCGAGTGGTTAAGCAAGTTCTGTCCGTAGCTGGAACGGTATTTCATTTTGCCAATTAACCGAACAAGCTCTTTATGCATATTATGAATTCCAAGTTCTAATAATGCACTTTCACCGACTTTGATTATTTCTTCTTCAAGCTCTTTTTTAGTTTTTTCTACAACTTCTTCTATACGTGCAGGATGAATACGCCCATCAAGCATCAATTTTTCAAGCGCTTTTTTGGCAACTTCACGTCTAAATGGGTCAAAACCAGAAATAACAACTGCTTCTGGCGTATCGTCTATAATTAAATCTACTCCTGTCGCTGCTTCAAAAGCACGTATATTTCGTCCTTCTCGTCCGATAATTCTACCTTTCATATCGTCGCTATCGAGAGTAACCACCGAAACGGTAGTTTCGACGCTATGGTCGGAAGCAGTTCGCTGTATAGCCTGAACAATTATGTTCTGAGCTTCCTGATTTGCTTTGAGTTTAGTTTCCTCGCGAATTTGCCTGATTGTATTTGCAGCATCTTGTTTAGCATCGTTAATCATAGCTTCCATCAATTGCTTTTTAGCTTCTTCGGACGATAGTCCCGCAATTGATTCTAATTTTTTCATCTGTTCAGCAATAATTGTATCAATTTCTTTTGCTTTTTCTGTTAGTTCGGCTTCTTTTTTCTTTAAATTTTCTTCGTAATTTTTAACTTCATTTTCTTTTTTATTCAAGTCATTTTCTTTACGTTTTAAATCATCTTCGACAGATTTAAGCTGTTTTTCAATTTGCTGTAATTTTTGGCGTTTAGCAAGAGCATCATTTTCAAATTCGAGCTTTCTTTTGTGCCATTCTTCTTTTGCTTCTATGATTTTTTCTTTTTTAATGTTGTTTGCCTCTTTTTCGGCATCTTTCAGAATGTTTTTAGCACTTTCTTCTGCTTGTTGAATTTTTGCTGCGGACATCTTGGTGGCAACAAAATATGCAGCTGCAAATCCCGCAATCAATCCAACAATGCTCGCCACAATGATAATAATTGGGCTCATTTTCAATTCTCCCTAAATATGACTAATAATAACTACTGATAAAAGTGGGATTTTATTGAGAAACGAAGGGAATCAAAATAATTGAAGCTAATTGTCCTTTTTCCAATAGTCCAATTATCCCGTTGATTTTTATATATCTAACTTCTGATTTTTTCATTTCGTTTCTTCAATAAAATACCCGAAAATTAAAAAAAATTAATTGACAATAAATTTAATTTAACCTAAAATACAATTTAAATTAAATTGTTAAAATATCCAATTGAAAAAATAATATTACTATATTTTAATCAAATGTTCATTAATTAAAAAAGCCGCATCATACAGATTAATTGTGTGCAGAAGAACCTCTCCAACACACAGTGGGTGCTATCCTTACCGGGTCTGGGTTCCACTGAGCATACAATGCTACCTCCAACGAGGTTGAGGCCTCCCATTGCCGGCGAGAGCGTAGCTCCCTATTGTTATACTATTAGTTCTTCATCGACAATATTTGTATGATGCGACCGAATTTCAAAGAACTATTGCGATTCAGCGTTTTGTTTTATATAATTTGCTAAGAATTCTCTCATCTTTTCCAATTCTTCCGTCAAGTACTGCTTTTCTTCCTCAAATTTGCGTCTTTCTATTTCCATTGTTTCTATCGAATTAACCAATGCTAATGTTGTAATTGTTAGCATTGGCAATTCTTTATCATATCTTGACTTTATTTCATTTATCATCCTGTTTGCTTCATTTGCCGAACGAATTATCAGTTCCTCGTCCTCACCAATTAAACTGTATTCCTCTCCACCAATTACAACTTTAATAGATTTCACGTTCGCACCATTTTTTTCTTAATAACGAAAAAAATATCAACTTATTTTTTCAGGCAATCTATTGAGTTCTTCAACGAATTGTTCCAGCTGCTCCTGGCTGTATCCTTTTTTTAAGACAAGTTCCTCGATTGTTCCCCAAAAAGGTTCCCCGCAAACAAGGCAGGCAATGCCTTTGTCCAGAAAATAAGATACAGCATGAGGTTTTGTCTCTAATAATTCCTCAACGTAAGTGTTTTTAGTTATTTGTTCCATTTTTACCTCGCTTTGTTGGTATTGCAACTATTGCTCCAAATAATGCACCGTAGATAACGGAAATAATCCAATTCGAAGTAATTGGACAACCGCCATTGCAGCCTACAAAGTAATAATATAAATATCCTAAAATCCCACCAACTACTGTTCCTATTGCTATTTTAATGATTGTTTTGTTCATAATATATTCCGAAATGTTCATATAATTAAGACGTAACAAATATTGTTGAAATTGTATTTAGTTGCATCTAAAAAATGAACTTATTTAAAACGAATTATCTGTTTAATTGTCCAGTGTATTTTTTCTTCAAATGGATAAACACGGTGTTTGCAATCAGATAATACACAATTTTTGCAATTTTCGGGCTTGCAAGGGAAAATATGCACTGCTAAATCTATATTTTCTTTGAAATTATCATTCAATATTTTTTTCATTTTCTCTGTTAATTCAGTTGCTTGATTAATATTGTAGTACCAGGGGACAATTAAATCACAATCTATGTGATAAGTATCCCCGTATTTCAAAATTCTCGTGTTTTTAATATCTATCCAATCGACCTGTTTGTTGGAATTTATGATTTCAAGAAATTCGTCCAGCAGTAGTGCGTCCGCTTCATCCATCAAATTAGCAACTGTATTTCGCAATATTTTGATACCTGTAATTGCTATTATCGAGCCAAACACTATCGCAATTACACTGTCGAGCCATTGTAGCTTACTGAAATACAATATGATAAGCCCAACTACAAGCCCAATTGTTGAATATGTGTCTGATTGCAAATGCTTTCCGCCAGCAATAAGTGCTATTGAATTATATTTTTTCCCAACTTTAATGCTGTATCCACCGACTATGTAATTCACAAGTCCTGCAATTGCAATTATAATAATACCAATGTCAAGCTTTTGAATTTCGCTCGGGACAAAAAGCCTATAAACTGCTTCATAGATGATTATAAATCCTGCAACTGCAATCAGCATACCTTCCACCGATGCAGAAAGCAATTCAACCTTCCCGTGACCAAACGGATGATTGTCGTCCTTTGGTTTGATTGAAACTGAAATACTCACCAAACTAAGCAAACCCGCTACTACATTGACTATGCTTTCCAATGCATCTGTCAGAATACCAACGGAATTTGTTATCTGATATGCTAAAATTTTGCACAATAGCAAAATAATAGATACAGAAACAATAAATTTCTGTACCTTATATTTTACATTTAAATCATTCATTTGATTTAACTAACTATTTTTGACTTGTTTCGCTTTCTGATTTCTACAAAAATTCCAAGTCCAAGAAGTATTACCACAATAATATTTAAAGATGTGCTTATTAATTTGCCTCTTTCGAATGCAGGGGATTCGAACTTCATTTCTATTGTGTGTTTGCCCGCCGGAACAAAA
>JAKIZO010000021.1:32470-36704 GCA_022707965.1 Bacteroidota bacterium | reverse complement strand
GCATAATAAAGAAAAGGAAAAGAAGCAAAGCAGCTTCGAAAAGTATGCCTACGATGACAATTTCGTCGCTCACGTGGTCGGAAAACCGTCTGACACCGACAAGAACAAGCAGAATTGCCGCCCCAAAATAAGCGAAAGAATTAATAGTTGAGAAATAGAAACGATTAACAATTTCTTCGAGCCAAACAGCGGTTCCTCGCCAGAAGCCAAGACTATGGATTATTTGAACATCTAAATCTATTTCGCGGGTGGCAAGTCGCCAGGTAGCAATAAGAGCAGCAAACGAGCTCCATTGCTTTTCGTAGCGAAGACTTTTGAAAATGTCTTGCAGAAGGCGACGTCCCGAAATTGAGCCAAAGTTGTCGATTTTTTTCATATTACTTTTGTGTTTTTATGAGAACAACAATACTTGCCAAAAAGAAAATAATATTAGCACTCCATCCAACAAACATTGGATTAATGTTCATTGAAAATCCAATTGTTTTGCTAATTTCAGTAAAAATAAGGTAAGAAAAAGCAATTACCATTGCGGCTGTTATTTGTATTGCAATGCCACCACGTTTTTTGACAGAAGCAAATGGAACGCCAAAAAGCATTACTATTAAATTAGAGAATGGAAACGCAAACCCTGAATAATAGTCAATAAGATTTTTACGGATATCTTTTCCACCCATTTTCAGAACTTTTATGTAGTCTCGTTTTTCGTCGAAGTTCATTTCGTCGGGGAGCATTTGGAGTTTAATAAGTTGCTCGTGTTTAATATTAAGACTAATGCTTAACGAATCGAGGCTACTTACAAAAACAGAATTATCAGAAAAGGTTCTTATCATAACGTTTTCGAGTTTCCATTTACCTTCGTTCCAGATAATTCTATTCGCCTCAATTCTTGAACGCATACGAGGGGCAAATTCATCAGAATATTCTTCGATAGCGACCTGATATCCTGCTTGTTCTGTTGGATGGTAGTATTGCATCATAACGTGCTTGGTAGGAGTGTCGCGAAAAAATAGGTTAAAAAGTGTTCCACCCTGGGCTTTTGCTTTTTTCAGGTATACTCTCTCGATTTCTAATTTAGTTTTGTTGGCTACGGGGACAACCCAACCATTAAAATAGAGCTGAGCGAAGCTCAATGCAATAGCAAAAACAACGAGCGGAAGCATAAGCCTATATAAGCTCAAACCTCCTGATTTCATTGCAGTAGTTTCGTTGTTTGTTGAGAGCTTCCCAATAGAAAATAAGGTTGCAATTAAAACTGAAATTGGTGTTAGAATTTTGAGTATTTCAGGGAAAAAAGAGACGTAGTATTTGACAATAATTTGGTTTGGGACATTTTTATCGATGAAGTCGTCTAAATTTTCCATCAAATTAACTACTAAAAAAATCAAGCATAGAGAAACAATAGCAAAAAAAAGAGTGCTCACAAACTGTCGAAGAATGTATCTATCTAAAATATTCATAATCAATTCATTAAAAATCAATATCTTACAATATTAACAAAAATATAATTAAATTAAGAGAAAAAAATGTAATTGCTAATCTTTAATGAATTTTTCAGTATAATCATCGATAGAGATAAAATATACATCTCTTGGATATTTTGAAATATTAATCACTGAATTAAGAGAACGAATTATTCCTTTTTCAACTGTAGAGCCGTAAATATTTCTAACATAGTATTCGAGCGGAAGCAAATTCTGGCAAAATTCGGGAAGCTTGATGACAATTTCGGTGCGAGCAGGATTTGGGAAAAGGTCGAAATATAGTTCTTTCTTGTTACTTGCAATAATCTTTGTATCATCTCCTGGAATATTGGTTTGAGAGTTGAAAATACGCAGGAAGTTCACAGCAAATTCATAAGGATAGGTGCAAGAATCTGTTGCGTCCCAATTAATAGACCAGGTCATCATACCACGAATATTTGGGTAACCGTTTTTTTCGAGCAAAACATAGGAACCTGTGTAATAATCTGACTTTCCTAATAAGTAATTCATTGCCATAAGAACACTATCGGGATGCATATAACCGCCACTCGCTGCAAAATTGCAAGCAGGAAGCCCAATTGTAATTTTTGTGGGTGGAAATCCTTGAAAGAAGCCTCCTTTTGTATTAAAACCTTTGATTAATTTTTCGGTCATAGCAACGATAAAATCTGGTGTTGCCTGGCAATACACTTTCCAATCTAAGCCATACATACCGCCACTATTGTAGAGCTGGACATTGACCAAATCTATTGAATCACGTAGTGCATCTAAAATTGGTAGATATGCCCCCCAAACACCACCGAAACCACTTTGTCCGCCCTGGACGTAAGCAGTCTCGGGTGAAATCGACAAAATTGCATTTTTGCCGAATACCTCTGAGTATTCCCTCATTATTTTTTTAATTGCATCAATAAGCAAAATCACGCAAGAATCGACGGGTTGCGAGATTGTTCCACCCGAAATTCTTATTGAGTTTCCCTCGAAATCAATATCAATTCCATCGAATTCGTAGTCGAAAAGAAGCCGAAGCACAGATTGAACAAAAACATCGCGTTCCATTGCACTATCGAGTTTGATTGTCGTATTTCCACCGCCAATGGACAGCAAGACTTTTTTACCCTGGGATTGAATGCTCTTAATTCTTGATTTGAAGTCATCTTTTTTAATAATCAATGGGTGAAAATATATATCGTAATCTGTTCCTGCACGCGGAGTAGCAAAAGCAATATTTATTACATTATAGGCGGGATGCACTTTTTCAGGACCAATCATAGGGGCAAGCGGGTTATCCCAATTATGCCAATATCCTACAAGAACTTTTTCGGGCAAGTTGTTAGAATAAACTGTATTTATATTAATCAGCGAAAATGCAATTGAAATCAGCAAAATGTAATATTTATTCACGTCGTTTCACCTTTTTTCACAATTTATTAATACTTGTTTTGCTGAAATCAATAATGATGCCGATTTTTTGAAACAATATATTTTTTTTAAAAAAGTCTAATAATTTTGTTTATATGTAGATTTTGGAGATTAAAAAATGCGTTTTCTTTTGTCATTACTATTAATAGTAACATTAATTTCTACAAATATTTTATTTTCAGAGGGTAAAATGGATAGACCGAAGTATTTAATAACAACTTATCAGAAAGGCGAAGAGCTTGGGAAAATAAAGATTGAGCTCTTTAATGATGTTGCGCCGAAGCACGTTGCGAATTTCGATAGTCTTGTATCGATTGGTTTTTACGATGGTACTGCTTTCCATAGAGTAATTCCAGGATTTATGATACAAGGTGGCGACCCAAATTCGAAGGATAAGCCACGGGAAATGTGGGGATTTGGAGACCCAAGCCAGACAACTGTTCCAGCTGAATTCAGCAACTTAAAGCACAAACGTGGGATTATTTCTGCTGCAAGAAAGCCCGACCCTAATAGTGCAACTTCACAATTCTTTATTTGCGTTGCTGATGCACCACATTTGGACGGTCAGTATTCGATATTTGGTGAAGTTGTCGAAGGAATGGAAGTTGTCGATAAGATTGTAAAGATGCCAAGAGACAACAGAGATAATCCTATTGATAAAGTTGAGATGAAAATAGAAAAGATAAAATAATGAAGAAAGCTGTTTTTTTCGATAGAGATGGTATAGTAAACATAAGAATAGTTGGCGATTACGTAAAGAAAATTGAAGAATTTACTTTTATAGAGGATTTTTTTGAATTATTCTCGATTGTAAAAAAACTTGGATATCTGGCAATTCTGGTAACAAATCAGCAAGGAATTGGCAAAGGATTGATGACAAGCGATGATTTAGAACAAGTGCATAACTTTATGAACGAAAGGCTTTTTGAACGGACAAATTTCAAATTCGATGCTATTTATTACTGCCCTGACCTTGCTCAATCGGGAAGCATAAGACGAAAGCCAAATCCAGGAATGTTTTATGAAGCAATTGAGCGTTTTGGAATTGATACTGCGAATTCCTGGACAATTGGTGATAGCATTACAGATATCGAAGCTGGCAAAAAAGTTGGGACAAAAACAATACTTGTCGGTTTGCACTTGAAAAATGAAGCAGCTGATTATATTTTCCCATCAATTAGGGAAGTGAAGTTTTTTTTTGAAAACTTGCAAAATTCAAAGGAATAAATATGAACGAGCGTATTGAAAAAATAATCGAGTTTGTAAAACAAATTGTCCCTGAGGCAAGAGAATACATTTTTCGAGAACAATTGAGCATAACAGTTCCGAAA
>JAKIZO010000021.1:0-32416 GCA_022707965.1 Bacteroidota bacterium | reverse complement strand
TTGATGTAACTGCAATTGATTGGCTGGACAAAAAAGAAGAACGCTTCGAAGTCGTATATTTTCTTTACTCGAACAAATTCAAAAGCAGGGTAAGAATTAAAACAGAGATAGATGAAAATGATTGTTCCTGTCCAACATTGACAGGTGTGTGGGCTTCGGCAAATTGGTACGAAAGAGAAACTTATGATATGTATGGGATAAAATTTGTTGGTCATCCTGATTTGCGGCGTTTTTATATGCCTGAAGATTATGTTAATCCTGAAACAGGCGAACCGATTTATCCTTTGAGGAAAGACTTCCCGCTGATGGGCATACCTGATTCATTGCCACTTCCGCCATATCCGGAAAAGTATGGTGAAAAGTAATTGCTTTCTACTTTTTGATAACAAACTAAAATGTGGTTTGCAAAAACCACATTTTTATTTCATAAAATGTTAAGTAGAGAATATAAAATACATTATAAAATAAACTGGAAAATAGCCTATCCATTAGTGCTTGGGCAAGCGGGGCATATGATTACTTCGATTGCCGATACAATAATGGTTGGGCAATTGGGTTCGTTGCAGCTTGCGGCGGCGTCGGTTGCTCATAATGTTTTCATACTGGTGTTTGTATTTGGATTGGGCATTTCTTATGCAACAACAACGATAGTAGGAAAAGCGTACGGCGAACGAAATACCGGACTGCTTCAAAGCATATTTATTAATGGGCTGTTAGCAACGATTGGCTTTGGTGTATTGCTCACAGCTATTATGTATTTGATAACATACTTATTTCCTTATTTGCAGCAAAAACAAGAAGTAATCGAACTTGCTATCCCCTATTATCAAATTTTAGTGATTTCCTGGCTACCCTACTTTATTTTTATGCATTACAAGCAATTTGTTGATGGGCTGACCAAAACAAAACCTGGAATGGTTATAATTCTAATATGCAATGTTGTAAACGTAATATTGAATTATGGGTTAATTTTTGGGAAGCTTGGGTTTCCCGAAATGGGGCTCAATGGTGCTGCTGTTGCAACTGTAATATCGAGAAGTTTGATGGCGATTTGTTATATTGTTTTAATGAAATACAGCAATTCTTTGAGAATATATTTAGAAAAAGTTTCTTTCAAATATTTATCTTACGAAAGGATTAAGGAATTTTTCAAATTGGGGTTGCCGATTGGTGTGCAGCATATCTTAGAAGTTGGTGCTTTTGTAGTTGGAGCATTGATGACGGGTTGGCTTGGAGCGAAACAATTAGCGGCATATCAAATTGTAATAAGCCTTGCATCACTTACTTTTCTTATGTCGAGTGGGGTATCCTCAACCGCAACAATAAGAATAAGCAATCTGCTTGGCGAACGAAAATATCACAGATTGAAAGTGGCGGGATTTTCCTCATTTTATATGGTGCTGGCTTTTATGACGGTTTGTGGTGTATTGTTTATACTCGGACGGTATGCAATACCATCGATATACATTAACGAGCCTGACGTAATAGATATTGCGGCACAGCTGATGATTATTGCGGGGTTGTTTCAAATAATGGATGGGACGCAGGTTACAGCACTTGGAGCACTTCGGGGGCTGCAAGATGTGAATTATCCGACATTAATTTCTTTGCTATCTTACTGGATAATTACATTGCCGAGTGCGTATTTGCTGGGAATATATTTAAATTTTGGCGTTAAAGGAATTTGGTGGGGATATTTGATAGGATTGTTTTTTGCCGCAGTAATATTGACGGGTAGATTTCTTTACTTGTTAAGAAAAATGAATAAACAATTGATTTCAACTCATTCGTCTTTGTAAATTATGGTAAAAACTATATATATCGTATTAGGTTTTATTTCGCTTGGTTGTGGAATTTTCGGTATTTTTATTCCTATTCTGCCAACGACACCGTTTTTATTATTGACTGCATATTTGTTTGCAAAAAGCTCACCAAGATTTTATTATTGGCTAATAAACAACTCGCTTTTTGGTTCTTATATAAGAAATTACAAAGAACACAAAGGAATGCTCTTAATACACAAAATAGTTGTGATTGTATTGCTCTGGGCTGTGATTATTACGACGATTATATACGCAACGGAAGAATTATGGGTTAGAGTATTACTTGCAGTAGTTGCTATTGCAGTATCAGCACACATTTTGATGATAAAAACATTGAAACAGGATATTTATGAAGAAAGTAGAGTTAAATCAGCTGAGCAAGAGACAAATTGAACTTGTTGACGCAGCAATCGAAGCACGGAAAAATGCTTACGCACCTTATTCTAATTTCAAAGTAGGGGCGGCTGTATTAGATGAAGAAGATAACATTCACACGGGTTGCAACATTGAATCTATTGATTACACTCTCACTTCGCACGCTGAGATGGTCGCAATTGATGCGATGGTGAAATCGGGGTGCAGAAACTTGAAAGAAATAGCAATTGTTTTGAAATCAACGGCTTACTCGGTTCCCTGTGGTCTATGCAGACAGAAAATGGTCGAATTTTCAAATGGTAATGTGAGTATCGTGTGTGTAAATTTGGATAGCGAAGAGAAAATCAAAGAAATATTCACTACTTCGCTAAGCGAGCTCCTTCCTTATGCTTTTAAACAATTGTAGAAGAAGCAGCTTATGCTGCTTCCTCAACAAATAAAGAGAGAATGTCTTCGGCTTTTATATTCGCCTGGGCACCTAAAGCTTCTTTTGAATAGACATCTGTGTTTAAGAAACGAAGTTCTAGAAGAGCTTCTTCGAAAGTTTCAATTGGTCGATTTTCTACTTTGTCCAGCGGGTGGCTTGCGTCTGGTTGTACTTTATTCTCAATTAATTCTAATGCAGAAAGCAAAATGTCCTTTTGCCAATTCATACTTTCGGCAGATATTTCGACTTTGTCCTTGATAGTATTGTTTTCAGCTTTTTTTTCAACTTTTTCGGGTTGAAAAGATTTTACATCAACCGAGGGAATGCTCGATGGGCGAATTTCTGTAACTTTCATTTGGAACCTCTATATTGTTTGTAAATTTTCAAAAAACAAAATCACAGAAAATACGTCAAGAATGATGCCAGTGAAGGAAATTGATGGGAGTAAATTGAATATATCATTAAAAAAACAAAGACTTATGAAACAAAGCATTTTTTCTGACAAAATAAATCATTGAATACTATTAACCATTTCTCTATGTATTTTGCAGAATATTGTTATTATTATAATTAACTATATATGAAATAGTCGAAAGTTAAATAATTAATAGAGTAAATATGACACAAGAAAACAATTATTACAAATTGAGCATTGATGAAACATTAAAAGCACTGGGGACTAACATCAATGGTCTAACAGAAGAAGATGTAAAATCAAGATTAGAAAAATTTGGAGCAAACGAACTACGAGAAAAAGAAAAAGAGCCCGCCTGGAAATTATTGCTTTCTCAATTTAACAATTTGCTTATTTACATATTAATTCTTTCGGCAATAATTTCAATGCTTCTGGGCAAAGCAGTAGAACCAATTGCAATTATCGTAATAGTAGTATTGGCTGGAATTACTGGATTTGTGCAGGAATTTCAAGCAGGGAAAGCAATTGAATCGCTTCGCAAAATGGCGTCCCCAAGTGCCAAAGTACGACGCAATGGAAAAATCATCGAAATACCAGCTAAGGAGCTTGTTCCTGGTGATATTATCTTGCTTTCGGCGGGCGACAAAGCTCCTGCTGATGCAAGAATAATTAATGCAAATTTATTGCGGGTAGAAGAAGCGGCACTAACGGGAGAATCTGTTCCTGTAAGCAAGCATAGCAACCCGATTTCAGGAGACAACATTCCGCTCGGCGATAGAAAAAATATGCTTTATATGGGAACAGCAATTGTTCAGGGTCGTGCAGAAGCAGTAGTGGTATATACCGGAATGCAAACGGAATTTGGGAAAATTGCAACGCTTCTGGACGAAACACAAACAGAACGCACACCATTGCAAAAGAATTTAGATAAATTAGGAAAGCAGTTAGGTATTTTCTCAATTGTGCTTGCGACTTTGGTAAGCGTTCTTGATTTTTTGAGAGGCTCGCCGCTGGCGGAAGTGTTTGTTTGGGGGGTGGCACTTGCAGTTGCTATTATTCCCGAAGCGTTGCCCGCAGTAGTTACAATAACACTTGCTCTGGGAGTAAAACGTATGGTAAAACGCAGAGCATTGATAAGGAAATTGCCCGCAGTTGAAACTCTTGGTTCGACCAATATTATTTGTTCGGATAAGACAGGGACTTTGACACAAGATGAAATGACAATAAAAAAAGTGTATGTTTTTGATAGATTACTTGATATTACGGGTTCGGGGTATGCACCCGAAGGCAAAATTCTTGAAAATGGTGTTGAAATTAATCCACATCAGGATAAGCAAATTTCAGAAGCGGTATTATGCGGAGTATTATGCAATGATGCGAATTTAACACTCGTAGAAAACGAATGGCAAATTGTTGGTGACCCAACAGAAGGTTCAATCATTGTTCTTGCGAAAAAGTTAGGTTTCGATCCAGAAAATGTAAAAAGTCTGCACAAAAGAGTTGGCGAGATACCATTTTCGTCTGAAACGAAAAAAATGACAACAGTCAATCAATTTGACGGCAAAATGATTGCTATCTCGAAAGGAGCACCTGAAATCATTCTTGCACAATGTGATTTTTATTTCGATGGTGAAGCAGAAAAGCCTTTGACCAGAGAAATTCGAGACAGGATTTTGCAAGTTTATCAGGAAATGGCAGAGAACGCTCTACGTGCAATTGCTGTTGCAAAAAAAGCGCTCGATGATAAAGAAGACGAACAAGAGAAAAGCCAGACCTTTTTGGGAATATTTGGTATGATTGACCCACCACGTGAAGAAGTGAAAGATGCTATAAAACTTTGCGAAACAGCGGGAATAAAACCAATAATGATAACTGGCGACCATAAAATTACAGCTGTTGCTATTGCAAAAGAACTTGGGATAATGAAAAATGGAATTGCTATTGCAGGTCCTGAATTGGAAGCAATGAAAGATGGAGAGTTGGAAAAGGTAATTGATAATGTAGAGGTTTTTGCGAGAATATCGCCCGCACACAAGCAGAAAATTGTAGATGCATTGATAAAGAAAGGGAACATAGTTGCAATGACGGGCGACGGAGTGAACGACGCACCGTCTTTAAAGCGTGCCGATATTGGTGTTGCAATGGGAATAACGGGAACAGAAGTGAGCAAAGAAGCAGCCGATATGATACTTACAGATGATAATTTTGCATCAATTGTGGCAGCGGTGGAAGAAGGTCGAAGCATTTTTGAAAATATACGCAAGTATCTTGTTTACTTGCTTAGCGGGAATATGGGGACTGTATTTGGCTTGGTTGCAGCATTACTGGCGGGATTTGCAACGCCACTTACAGCGGTGCAGATATTATTCATCAACTTTGTTATGGATGGTATTTTAGCGATTACATTGGGAGTAGAACCGCCCGAAAAAGGAATTATGCAACGCAAGCCACGCCCCAAAAGCGAAGGAATACTTAACAAATTATCTGTTTCTTATATTGGTGTAATAGGAATCTGGATTGGAGTAATTTGCTTTGCTGTATTTATGTCCTATTCCAATGATGAATTTATCCAAAATGTAATGAGGAATTTGGGAATATCAATGCAATATGCTTACGAACCGCATCGATATGCAATGACAATGTTTTTCGTTACATTAATTATGGCACGAATATTTAATGTATTTGCAACGCGTTCGATAACTGAATCATTTTTTAAATATGGCATAAAGAACAATAATACCTTAATTGTTGGAGTTGGTGTTACTATAATATTATGTGTGCTGACAATCAACTGGCAGCCGATGAATAAGGTATTTTCTACTGTTCCGCTGACAATTCAAGATTGGGCGGTAGCAATAATATTGGGGTTGTCGGTTTTATTAGTCGCCGAGATTTTCAAATTTGCTTACAAGAAAGCAAAGTAAAATCAGGACAAAATTTTCTGGGTTAGACTATTTCTTTTGTGGGTAAGTTCCGCCAGACGTTTCAGTAATCTATCCAAAATCTCGCTATCGGCGTTGGCGATACGAGATTTGATTTCATCAATTTCGTTGTTGATAATTCGAAGTTCTAATCTAAAAAGAGCATCGGAGATGATTTTTCTAACGTCAATGTTTTCAACTGTTTCATCAATTTCTTTCCATCTTTCGCTGGGAGCTTCTTCTTCCATCATCAAAGAAATCAGAGAATTTTTTACACTTGAAGGATAATTTTCGTCTTCGATAATGCTTTGCAAAATGTTCAATTCATTCGAATATTCATGAATAATTGAGTATACAGTTTTTGCGGAGGCAGAGATAAAAGTAGCTTCTGTAACACCAATTTCGTCTATAATTTTGAAGTATCGGGGCAATTTCATTGCTAATTTTATGATTATCTTTTCTTCGGGAAAAATCTCATCGACGTTGAAATGAAGAGTATCTTCTTCAATTAAATCTTGCGGTTTTTCGGGAATATCGGTTTCAATTTTCTGAGAGCTGGGCTTAACATTTTTATTTCGTTCAGAATAAAGGAGGCGAACTTGATTTTCAGTTAAATCGAGCAAGCTTGCAAGCTCGGTGATGAGAAAATCGTGCTGAAAAGTATCCTGGATTTTGCTAATTAAAGCAAGCATATCGCGAGCAAAATTGGATTTAGCCAAAGCAGTTGGTTCGCTTCCGGCAAAAAAAGTATCCACAGAGTATTTAAGAAAAGTCTTGCTATCGCGAAGCCTTGCTTCAAATAGTGCTTTTCCGTGGTTATTAACAAGACTATCGGGGTCTTCGCCATCAGGCAGAGTTACAATTTTTAGGTCGAAACCTTTCAAAAGTCCAAGTTCAATTGCTCGTGAGGTCGCTTTTTGTCCTGCTTCGTCGGCATCGAAAACAAGAAATAGATTTTTGCTGTAACGACCGAGCAAATCAAGTTGTTTCTGTGTCAGGGCAGTACCGGAGGAGGCAACAACGTTTTTTATACCTGCTTGATGAAGGGAAATAACATCGATATAGCCCTCAACAATAATTGCTTTATCGAGATTGCGAATTTCGTTTCGCGCTTCAAATATACCATAAAGGATTTTGCTTTTGTCGTAAATTTTCGTTTGCGGGGAATTGACGTATTTAGCAACATTATCTCGACCGGAAATATCACGTCCGCCGAAACCAACGACACGACCAAGAAAATCCCGAATGGTAAAAATCACACGTCCTGCGAATCTGTCGTAGAGAGAACCATCGTTGCGTCGTCCAGCAATTCCTGCATCTACAATCGCTTTTTCATCAAATCCGAGTTTTTTCAGTTCGTGGATAACGTTATCATAATTTATCGAATAACCTAAAAGAAACTCTTTCAATGTGTTTTGCGTAAAGTTGCGTTTATAGAAGTATTCTAATGCGGCGGCACTTTCTTTTTTGAATAAATTTGCGTGGTAAATATTGGCAGCTGAGCTGAGAACGTTGAAAAGAGTATCAATTTCGTCGCTTGATTTTTTGTCGGCAACTGCTTTTAAATTGACGTTATATTTTTTTGCTAAAAACTCAATTGCTTCGGTGTAGGTCATTCCTAAGTAATCAGAAATAAACTTGAAAGCGTCACCTGAACGCTTACAACCGAAACAATGATATAATCCCAATTCAGGAGAAATAGAAAACGATGGTGTTTTTTTATCATCGTGGAATGGGCAGAAAGCAACATAGCGTTTGCCAACGCGTTTAAGTCGGAGGTATTCACCAATAACATCCAGGATATCGGCTTTAAATCTAAGTTCCTCAATAGTTTCTTTTGAGTAACGCATATTAGTTAGAGAATACTTTCACTACTGAACTATCTGTGCAAACCTTTAATAGTTCCGAAATAGTGTGTTTATAGACGGGATGAACCAATTCAGCAGCAATTTCAGCAGCGGGAATAAGCACAAAACGCCGTTCTTGCATACGTGGGTGTGGCACTTGAAGATGCTCGGTTTCAATAATGTTGTTGCCGTATATTAAAATATCAATATCGATTTCGCGTTCAGTCCATTTTTTTCTGACTTTTCGCCCGAGCAGGTATTCAACTGACTTACAAAGCTGAATTAAACGGTTAAGTTCGAGAGTTGTTTCGGCGGCAACCACAACGTTAAGGAACCAGGGCTGTTCTTTGAAGCCAACAGGTTCAGTTTCATAAATTGAGGAGGTTTTTATTATACGAATTTCGGAGTGCTCTGCAAGCAAACGAATAGCTTTTTCGATGTTGTCTTTCCGATTACCGAGATTAGCACCGATTGAAAGCAATATGAAATTAGGGTTTTCTTTCATCAATTATCTTCTTTCAATAGTATGTTCAGCTTCGACGTAATCAGTATAATTTTTTATAGGAACGGAAATTTTACGAATTTTAATAGTAGCTTTTTGAAGATGCTCGAACTTTTCCATAAGCAAGTTCAAGATTTCACTTGCAAGGGTTTCAATTAAATTGTAGCTTTCTTCGGAAATAACATCGGAGATAATATCGACAGCTTCCTCGTAATTTACAGCAAATTTCACGTCGTCGTGAATAATTGCGTTGGTGGCATCATAATATAAATCCAAATCAACTTCGTATTTACCACCAACATCTTTTTCTGATTTTTTGACACCGTGGTAGGCGTAGAATTTAATTCCACGCAAGCTCAATTTTGTTGGATGAGTTACTTTCATAATTAAGCAACCATATAGTAAAGAAAATTGCAAATTAATAGTTTTTTACTATCTTTGCAAATTATTAAAGATTAATTAATAAAGTATATGAGAATTCTTGCAATAAATTGGCAGTGCATAAAGAACCCTTATGGTGGTGGTGCAGAAGTTCATTTTCACGAGATTTTTTCGAGAATTGCAAGCAAGGGACACCAAGTAGTGTTGCTTGCCTGCAAATTTGAAGGTGCAAGCGAATACGAAGTAATCG
The DNA here is from genome assembly GCA_022707965.1 of Bacteroidota bacterium. Classification (GTDB taxonomy): domain Bacteria; phylum Bacteroidota; class Ignavibacteria; order Kapaibacteriales; family UBA2268; genus JAKIZO01. The sequence continues at coordinate 23,475 of JAKIZO010000021.1, read as the reverse complement.
ATGGTATTGAAATTTATCGCACGGGAAGCAGAAGTTTATTTAATTTTTATGTTCCAAAGCAGGTTAAGCTGCTTGATAAAAAATACAATTTCGATATAATTATTGATGATATAAATAAAATCCCATTTTACACACCTTTATATGTGAGAAAACCTATTCTTGCAATAAGCCATCACTTTTTTGGTCGCAGTATTTTCAGAGAAGCTTCAATTCCAGCAGGACTATATGTTGTTGCAGGTGAGTATTTAATGAGATTTGTTTACAAACGAACGCCATTTAGTGTAGTTTCGCAGAGCACACTTGACGAATTTATCAAAATGGGTTATGACAAGCGATATTTTACAATAATTTATAATGCTATTGACCACAGTCGGTTCCCATTTTCAATTGGCGAAAAAGAGGTACAGCCAACTGTTTCGTATTTTGGACGACTGAAAAAATACAAAAGCGTTGACCATTTGCTGCGTGCATTTGCAATTGTAAAGCAGAAGCACCCACAAGCAAAGCTACATATTTTAGGACGAGGGGATTTCCGCAGCGAGCTTGAAAAATTGGCAAACGAGCTTCATATTGAGAATGACACAATTTTTTTCGGATTTGTTTCGGAAAAAGAAAAGGTGCGTCTACTATCGAGAGCGTGGTGTGTTGCGAATACTTCGATGAAAGAAGGTTGGGGAATAACAAATTTAGAGGCAAATGCAGCCGGGACGCCTGTTATTTCGGCAAATTCACCAGGTTTGCGTGATTCGGTATCGGTTGGGCAATCGGGACTGCTTTATGAATATGGGAATATCGAAGAACTTGCAGAAAAGATTGATAAGATTTTTTCTGATGACGAGTTGCGAAAAAAATTGTCCGAAGGAGCTATTGATTGGGCAAAGATGTTTAGCTGGGATAAATCTGCTGATGAAATGCTTGCTTTAATCGAAAAAGTTATCAAAGGTGAGTTTAAATTTTAGCATTTTTTTGATATTTTTTGGGGCTAATCCCAAATTTTTTTGCAAACTCACGGGAAAGGTGAGCGGGACTGCTAAACCCAAGTTCATAAGCAATTTCAGTAACGTTTTGCCCACTTTCAAGCATTTGTTTTGCAATTTCCAACCGTTTATGACGAAGGTAATCGAAAACAGTATGCCCGAAAACGTATTTAAAAGCTCTATTAAGACGTGTGTGAGTAATATCGGCAATTCTGCATAGTTCAGCAAGTGGCGGCACATCGGCAATATTTTCGAGGATTAATTTTTCAACAAGTCGAGCTTTTTCTATATCAGCGTCTGAAATAAGGGAAGAAGTGCCACGAAAATTATCGCTGATTTGGTTTATTAGAAGTGTCATAAGTTCAAGCGATTTTGCTTCAAGAAACATTTTACGAGGGACAGTTGCGTAATTATCGGTTATTTGAGTGCAGGCAATTTTCATTAATGGATTAATCTTGCTTGTAATAACAAAAGGATTACCTGCTTTTGAAAAAATCAATTCTTTAAGATTTTCGGGGAAGTTTTCTATCTCATTTTCAATGAAATTTTTAAGATAATCGGAAGAAGTATGAAGCGAAAGGACTAATATTTTATCTTTGCCGTTGAGGAACAATTTGCCTTTTGAATTTGGGAGGTAAAAGACGGCACAAGTGCCGGCAGAAATTTCAAGAAAATTGCTGAAACCATTTGCGGAGTTTATTTCAACAGACATACTACCAGAGAGACAGAAAGCAAATTCAAGAGGAGCCTGCTCAATTGAGAACTCAACACTAATATTTTTTTTAAGCTTATACTCGGTAATAACAAGTTTGAGACCATCGCGCAATTCAATTACTTCTTTGAATGCTTTTTTCAATTTGTTAGAAATAGAAAAAAGCGGCAATTTAAGAGAGCGTTTGCCAAGAGAGAGACTTACCGAGAAATTATAATCATCCATTTTTGCTACGTTTTTTGTTGAAATAATAGTAAAGAGGAATACCAAGCAAGCAAAGGAAAATACCGAACAGGGAATTAATCAGTTGAGTTCGACCTTCTATAAACATTTGAATATCACTGTATAAAGTAAAGATAACATAAATAATTGAAAAGAAAATAAAAAGCAAAGGCACAACAGGGTATCCCCAAACACGATAGGGACGTTCAACTTCGGGGTATTTGCGGCGCAGGACGAACACCCCCGCAGCACCAGCAGCATAAAAAATCCAGCTGACAAAAATTAACATATCAGTTAGAATATCGAAAGTGCCACTCAGGACAAGCACAGAAGCCCATACTGCTTGCAGAATGAGCGAGTTCGATGGAGTATACCTTGTAGGATGCACTTTTGCGATTGATTTGAAGAATAAAATATCGCTTGCCATAGCAAAATGCACGCGTGCACTTGCTAAAATAGTTCCATTTGCAGTGCCGAAAGTGGAAATCATAACAGCAGCAGCAACGAAAGCCCCACCGATTGCCCCCATAGAAATAGTTGCAGCATCGGCAGCAACCAGAGATGACTGAGCCATTTGTTCAATTGGCATATCATAGATAAAAGCAATGTTAATCAGTACATAAACGGTTATGATTATCAAAGTGCCGACCGCAAGAGCAAGCGGAATATTTCGGTTGGGATTGCGGACTTCGCCTGCAATGTATGTGATATTATTCCAGCCATCATAAGCCCAGAAAGCACCAGCAAGAGCAACCATAAATCCCGAGAAAAAGCTAATTTCGCCGGACAAATACGCAGAGGATGGCTTACTAAGATTTTCGAAGCTACCACCACTGAAAGAAAAACAGAACAAGACAAGCAACAGAATTGCTGCAACTTTCATAAAAGTAAAGGTAGCTGAAACAGCGCCGCTGAATTTTACGCCGTAATAATTAACGGCAGTGAGCCCAGAAATTACAAAAATTGTGAGCAATTTGACACCAATGTTTTCGAGCGGGTAGATATATCCAATGGCGGGTAGGAAAATACGCCAGGTTTGCTCAATTTCTGTGCTAAAACGAGGCAGTTGTATGAAAAACTGAGTATATTCAGAAAACACATAAGTGATTGAAGCAATTGAGCCAGTTTGAATAACTGCAAAAATTGCCCAGCCATAAAGATATGCGACCAAATCGCTATACATTCGCTGGAAAAAGACGTATTGTCCGCCAGTAGCAGTAATCATACTTGCTATTTCAGCGTTTGTCAGAGCACCAAAAAGAGTGAGTATCCCGGCAATCACCCAAATAGCAATCAACCATTCGGGCGAACCAAGGTGAGCTGCCATAAAAGCAGGTTTTTTGAAAATACCGGAACCGATGACAGCACCGACAACAATAGCCAGCGTAGTAACAAAACCAAGTTGAGGAATTAATTTAGGTAATTTATCGCTCAAAATAACTCCATATCAATAATGAAACTTTGCAAATATAATTAAAAAATTGTAAGTGCAGGTAGTGTAAAATTCTAAAATAAACTACATAAAAACAAACCTTCCGAAGACACGAAAATCTTCGGAAGGTTTTGAAAAAATAACAGGAAACCTATTTAATGATACTACCGGTCTGTGCAACAATCAGCAGAAATAACGAATTTATCTGAAAATTTAATAAGCTGAATGAACAGATTTAAGCGGCGAATAGCATCATATTCCTTATCGTTTTCTTTAATTACAGGGTCGAATTTTTTCCCTTCTGCAATTATAATAATTTTGGCGTTACGTAATGCTTCATACATTTTATCGGGACTATCGAATTTTTGAGTAGGCAAGAAAACAAGCCCTTCATTTAGATATTTTCGGAATCGTTCATCTTTGCGCAACAAAGCCATAAGTTCGTTGTAGCCGTAATAGACGCGAAGTTTTGAAAGGTTATCGTTATCGGAATTGAGATTATCACCATTTCTAATAACAACCCTATCTAAAACTATCTGGGAATTATCATTGATTTTACCTTGAATGTAGCTTACAGTTTCGCCGAAATAATTGCAAAGTCCGGCGTCGCGAATATCACTATATGCTTCAAGTTTAATGATAAGTTTTGTTTCAGGTGATAATTTGGAAATTTCTTCAAGAGCAGGAATGAAGTGGTCAGTAATCTCAGTTTTCATACCAAGTAGATTTCTATCGACAGCTTGGGCATATTTGCGGTATTCATTCATACGAGTTTCGCGGTTGACGCCTGTCCAGACACCATATCGAGTATTTCGAGGATGAAGTTCGATACAGGTAGCATTTTCAAGAGGATTTCCACGCTGCATAAGAAGAATATGACGAGGAAGGTTTGCTGAGGTATTGACTTCCCAGAATGCAGTTTGGTAGTAAGGCACGTTTTTGTAATAATCGTCAAGAATATCAACGAATTTTACAGAGCATTTTGGCTTTTCAAAATATTCGGGTTCCAGAAGAATTTCATCGTTGATAACGGTGTCGCGTTCAAAATGAAGGTCAATGGGTTTGAGCATTGTCTTTTGAGAACGGGCAAGCGGACCGATAACGATTTTATCTGTTGAATCAAGTTGAGGGATTAATTTCAGAGTTTTTTTCTGAACTCGCCCACCTTCAAAAACAAGTCTTTTATTAATAACTTGCTTGGTTACCTCAACAAGAGAAGTGCGAGTTTGAGTGATAATTTCAGTTGTAAGCTCGGGGCGAACTTCACTTTTTTGAATAACTTCTGGTTCGACAGGCTTCACATTTCGTGGTGGGCAACGAACATAGCGAATATTGGTAATAGTTTCTTTTTTCTGGGATTGATTATCATCTGAATGAGGAACAAATTCCTTTTCAACACGAATTGAATCTACAAGTGTAATTGGAATTAATTCAGTAACGTATAAAGTATCGTAAACAAATTTGGGAGTGGGATTAATAATTGTGTCGTATTCAATTATCTTATCTTTGGAGACAATTTTTGGGACAGTGTAGAAAATTTCGTTGTACTTATAATATTTAAGAATTTTTGCCTGACCTGGGTCGCCGCAATCAAGAGTATTATGAGCGGAACCTCCCCAAACTTCGTATCTATGCCCGTTAATCAAATTGAAAGAAGCTTCGTAAGCATTTTTTTCCTGGGACTGCCCCGTTGTTAAATCAACGAGTTTAATAATTGGAAGCAAAACTCTGTCGGAAGGATTTTGTTTATTTACAACTCTAACATTAATTGTTGCAACAGGGGGTGGTTCTTTGCATTCAAGTGAGTAAGGGAACATATAAATATCGAATTTACCTTTGTTTGCAACAAGTGTATCGCTTTTAGATTTCAATGGTTTAGGTGTGATATTTCTATTAGAGGAAATAAAAAGCTCTTTTTGAGTTTCATTGTAGTATGGAAATGCGACAAGCGGGAACATTTCATCTGCGTTTGTATTAATGAATTGATTTTCAAAGTCGAACTGGCTGCTTTTTGGTAATTGGCGGGCTGTGCCAATAGGTCTAATAGTTTGGGATTTGAAATCAATTTCAATATCGGCTTCGTAAATATCATAATCTTTGTCGCGGTTTGATGCAAAAAGAAGCTTTGGTGAAATTTTAGAGCAAGCAACAAATGGAGTTATTTCATTATATTCATCTGTGTTAATTAAACTTGACCTATCAAATTTTTGTGGCACTGACCATACGCCATCAATACGGAAAGCATAGAATATATCGGAATTTCCTTTCTTGATGATTTGCTTATCGAGCGATGTAACAATTGAATAGGGATTATCCCTATCCGATGCCCAAATAAGGACTAAATTGCAAAGAGAATCCGTACCGACCCAGGGATGAGAATCCCAAAAAACTGAATTAATCGGCTCGGGAATCGAACGGAAAACGTAGCGACCATTTTCTTGCTGAAAGAAATAAATATCTGTTCCTCCAACGTAACCAACGAAAGGAAGTTCCATAATTCGAGTGTAATTAGCATCAGGACCGTGAGCAAGAGAAACAAAGCCGCTATTGTTAGTAAGGAACGAAACACTTTCGAGTTGTTTTGTAAGAAAGTCGATTATTCTCTTGTTTTTAGTAACAAAATCATCGCCCAACAAGTCGCGGAAAAATGAGTTAGAAGGTTTAATTCTTGAAGTAGCTGGTTCGATATACAGGTTTGAATTTTCTTTACGATAGGCATCGATACAATTTGTTTCGAGGACGCGTTGATATGGGGCAATTTCATCAAAAGCAGAATTGATAGAATCGTTAGGGTTCGACTGCCGCACTAAATCAAGATTGCCTTTTGGCAAAATATAGAATTTAGGCGAACAACAAGAATAAGTTAAAAGCGCTAAAAATAACCAAATAAATATATTGTTCTTCATAAATTTGCTCTCCTATTTATCCAAAGGATAAAACATTATAGTAACACGCTTTCTATTAGGCGGAACGTTTGTTTGGCGAATTTCACTAACAAAGAAAACGAAGCGTTTTCCATTTTTCGCAATGTAAGTATAAACGTTGCCGGGGACAACAGTTAAATCGACAGCAATGCGAGAAGCTGCTTGCGAACGAAGGTCGTTGATAATATTTGCAGGTGGAGTGGGGACATTCGGAGCGCCAACAGTTCCAACAATTCTACCGTTCTGGTCAATAACGACAATAGTTGCAGCATCAAAGCGGACAACAGTTGCACCAGGCTGGTTCTGACCAAAACGGTTAGAGACGTTGTAGCTTGCAAAAGACTGAACTATTGTAGGCAAAATACTATTTACATAGTTGCAGAAAGCCTGTGCGTCTTCGTTCAGATAATTTTGGTCAATTTGGTCGATGCTACCGAAAATTCTAAGTGTGGCTCTCTGGGCAGCTGCATCAACATCACGAACGAGTATATCGCCAGGCAGTTCATTATTAATTGGGTAATTGTCAACAATACCGGCGTAATAGATTTGATTATCTACAACAAAAGGCAGCGAAACAATTGGTATTTGAACTTTATTTACAAATCGATTATCATTAGGAAAGCTACCCGAAGAATTGGCGTTAATCGGGAATTCATAAGTGCCGATATTGTAATCCGGGTCTAATATAGTTTGTTCTTGCCCGGTATTTGGGTCTGTAACTATTGTAAAATTAGAATTAAATTGTTCGATAGTTACAATTCTTGTCTGACAAATCGTAACAGGATTTGCATTATCGAGCGGGCAATCGTTGCAAGCGGCAAGAAGAATACTAAAAATTAAAGATGCTATCAAAATTAATTTATTTTTCATAATAATTCCCTTTATATAGTTATTCCTAACCTTAAAATTAATGAATTGATGCGTTTGCGAGTAGGTGAAACAAAGCCTGAGTTATAAGTTTTGTCGGCATAAGAAATAGAACGGAAGCCTAAATCGGTAGAGAAATCAATTTTTCGGGTGATTGGAACTTCAAAACCGATACCAAAACCAATATTTATAGGTAGAGAAATGTCCAAATCGGGTGCTTTTGCGTCTAATTTTTTCTTACAGTCATTATTGAAGCTTAATTGCATAAGTTCAACTGAAAACTTATCAATGCTGAGACCAAACAAGCCGTAAACGAAAGGAACAAAGCAAGGACGTTTTTCATATTCTTCGACTATTTGGCGATTTTTAACTTCAACAAGGTAATTAGGATTAATTTTCTGGATAATTATCAGAGAATCACCTTCTTCGGGACACTCGCAATTTTTGGGAAAAACGATTGTATCGTAAGTAAACATTTCAGGAGTGGAAGTAATGGAAGTGTCGGAAATGTTAATACTGCGGGTGAAACGGTCTCTTACAAGCTCGTAGCGTCCATATAAATTGAGGGAAAATCTTCGAGTAAGGGAACTATCAAATTGATTGAAAGTGCGAACACCCGATGATGCGATTAGCCCTATCCCCCACCTGCGTGAGCTTCCGAACCGATAGCCAAAGGCGACATCGGCAGTCCAATCATCGCGCCCAATCTTTTTTGAAAAGGCATTAAAATCATTGTAAAGAGAATATCCAGGCTTGATTTCGAGGAAATATTTGGGAAGTTCCCTATCGGGACATTCAAGGCAAAGTAAGCAGGGAACTTCGACATCGAAATCAATGGTTAGAGAATTGCAATTGCAAGGTGTCGAGCAAGTATCCCGATATAGAGTATCAACGGGAACTTCTCTGAGCATTCTTGGCAAAAGCGGGTCGTTGTAGTTTTCGAAATAATTAATATTGCCATATTGATTTTGAGGAAGATTGAGTTTAAGCCCGACTAAATCTATATCGTCGAGCGGGATACGTTCTCTGATGATTCTTTTTTTGACAGAAGAATCAACAAAAACGACAAAGCTTTTGTAGACCCAATTGTTCATCGGACAGGTATCAGGATAACCCACGACCTCGATTTTTTTGACTTCTCCGCGAAGAGTAGCGCCGGAACGGAAATTTTTTGTTTTTGGGTGAGTTATGTATTTATAAGAAGAATCTTGCTTAATTCTAACAGCGTCGTCCCAGGAAACCTTTGCAGAGCAAGAGAAAAGCATTAGAAACGCAATGCTCGCAACAGACACAAGAAGTAAATTGTTTTTCATAGGCTCACACTCAAAGATAAACCACAATTAATAGATTTAAGGTTCTCGCGTTTATCGGCTCTATAGATAAAATTTGGTGCCGAATAAATCGCTTGTGCATCAATCATCCAGCATTTTTTAAAGCATTTGAAATTATAGGCAAGACCAAGACCTAAGCCCCCACCAAAACCAAGTTTGGAGAGATTATCTGTGCCGGAAATGGAGCTTAGAATAATTTGTCCTTCGATGTAGGGAAGGAACTTGTTGTCGAAGCAATCGCGAACAAATGGAGAATACTTAACAACAGGCGAAATAAGCGTTTCTTTTTTGTAGTAGCTTATTTCATTTTCTTTTTTGAGATTGAATTGGTCAATTCTCAATCCATACCATAAGCGACAATAATTCTTGTTCATTACTTCAAGCTTGATACCCAATGACTTTTTGTTTTTATCCTTAAATTTTTCAGTAGGTATCAGGTAGTTTGCACCAGCGGAATAGTATATGCTGCAAATAGCATTGATTGGAAAGAATAAGACCAAAAAAACTAAAAAAACAAGGTATTTTCTCACAAAACCTCCGACAATTATACAAAGAATCTTATGTGTTTATAACTTATTTTGATTGCTAATGTTTATAAAAAAACGTCATTTTCGACAAAGATATAAAGATAATATAACGATGAAGAATGGATAAATACAAAGAAAAAATGAAAAATTAAAAGAAACTAATTTTTAAATAATAGAAAATTAATCGAAAAAGATAATTAAATCAATATTTTTCAGATAGATACTCAAATAATAGTATATTTCGGACCATAAGGAGTTAGAATACTTTCAATGAGTTCTACACGAAAGTTTGTTAAAGTTCCGAAATATTCATTAGAGTATTTATCAAGATAGCGATAGAAGCTATTAGCAACACTTTTCATTCGAAGAAGTGTAAGATGCGGCTTAAATTCTCTGGTTTCTTTTTTTATACCGAATTCGGAACAAATATCATCAATGATGATGAATTTTTCGAGGAGTAGATTGGTTTCTGTCTGAATGTCTATATACAAAACGCGTGGAACTTTTCGATTTGGAAGGACTGAGACACCAGAAAAAACAAGACTTTCCTGATAATCAGTAAGATGTTCGGAAAGAGCAGTTCTTAATTCAGAGATTTTAGGAATTGGGAAATCGCCAATGAATTTTAAAGTAAAATGAAGATTATAATCTTCGACCCACTTCCCTATGGTAGCTTTATCAAAATCTTGTTTCAGTTGATTTAGTTTATTATCAAAAATTGAATTATCTATGAAAACACCTACAAATAATCTTTTATTCATAACTTTCAAAAATTTGTTAAAACAAAAGAAATATAAGCAAAAATAATCAGATATTAAAGTAAATTGGGGGCTGTCTCATAAGTATTTTTTTGAACCATCGGAAGAAGAGGCACGGCAAGCCGTACCTCTACAAAAAAATTATAATTTATTGGTTATTTAGCTTTTTAAGACAGTCCCATAATTCAAGCAAAAAGTTAAATAAACTTTTCAAGAAGATAATTTTTCAAGTTGTCTGCATTAATTCTAATTTGCTGCATAGAATCGCGCTCGCGAACAGTAACAGTATTGTCCTCTAAGGTTTGACCGTCGATAGTAATGCAGAATGGGGTGCCGATTTCATCTTGACGGCGGTAGCGGCGTCCGATAGCCCCGGAAGTATCGTACTGAACTTTGAAGGATTTCTGCAAATCTCTGTAAATAGTTTCAGCTATTTCGGGCATACCATCTTTGTTGACAAGTGGTAGAATTGCAGCTTTGATAGGAGCAAGCACATTAGCAAAGCGAAGTACAGTCCGTTTTTCAGATTTTCCGTTGTCGGAAGCAACTTCTTCTTCGTCGTACGCATTGCAAAGGAATGCCATAAAGGAACGGGAAACACCACCAGAAGTTTCGATAACGTAGGGAATATAGCGTTCGTTATTAACTGAATCGACATATTCCATTTTTTTACCTGAAAATTCTTGATGGTTGCGAAGGTCAAAATCAGTGCGCGAGTGGATACCTTCAATTTCTCCGAAACCGAATGGAAATTCGAACTCTATATCAACTGCATAGTTAGCGTAGTGAGCAAGTTTTTCGTGAACTTTCCAGCGTAGTTTTTCTTGTTTCATACCCAATCGATTGTACCAATTCCAGCGTTGTTCTTTCCAGTAATCGAACCACTCTTTTTCGGAGCCGGGTTTGACGAAAAATTGCATTTCCATTTGTTCGAATTCGCGAGTGCGAAAGAGGAAATTTTTGGTGTTAATTTCGTTGCGGAAAGCTTTACCGATTTGAGCGATACCGAAAGGAATTTTTTGGCGAGCAGTATCAAGAACATTTTTGAAATTTACGAATATGCCTTGTGCAGTTTCGGGACGCAGATAAACAATTGCACTATCGTCTTCAACGGGTCCGATAAATGTTTTGAACATAAGGTTGAAATTGCGAACGGGCGTCCAATCGGTAGTGCCCGAAACAGGGTCAGGAATTTGATATTTAATAATTATATCGTAGAAATCATTGGGTTCTTTTGCTTGGTTTAGAGCAGTTTCGATTTCGTTAGCAAGTTCGGTTTTATTCTTTTTTCTCATTTTTTCGATAAAATCTTCGATTAAGTTATCGGCACGGTAGCGTGATTTGCTTGTTTTGTTATCAATCATTGGGTCGCTGAATTGAGATGTGTGCCCACTTGCATCCCAGGTGCGAGGGTGCATCAGTATAGCGGCATCGAGACCTTCGATATTATCGCGGAAGGTCATTTCTTTCCACCAAGCATTCTTAATATTAGCAAGAAGTTCAACACCTAATGGACCATAGTCCCAGCAACCATTGAGCCCACCATAAATTTCAGAGGATTGGAATACAAATCCGCGTCTTTTAGCAAGAGAAGTAATTGTATCGAGTGAAAACATAATTCGAACCATAAAGTGAAACTTACAAATTTTCAAAAATAATAAAAAGGTAAATAAGAAATAAGAAAAATTAAATGTGGATAATTTTATTTGGATAATATTTGTAATTTTAATAATTTTGTGTCTCATATGAAATTAAGGAGCGTAAAAGTGAATACTTTAGATTATGTAAATCAAATACTGCTTGAAAAAACAATTGAAGCCCGTAAAAATAAGGACGGCGAAAACTTTGCAGAAATACCTGATTTCAAGCCGGGCGACACAGTAAATGTAGCAGTTCGAGTAGTTGAAGGCGAAAAAGAGCGTATTCAGAATTTCAAAGGGATAGTGCTTTCGCGTCGTGGTTCTGGTATCAACGAAACTTTTTTAGTTAGAAAGATTTCGAACGGAGTTGGTGTAGAAAGGATTTTCCCATTGTATTCGCCAATGATACAAAGCATAACAGTAGAGCGAACAGGTCGAGCTCGCCGTGCTAAATTATATTATTTAAGAGGAATGAGCGAAAGAAAGATACGCGCTAAAACGTCGAATAATTAATACAATTTCAATATTAATAAAAAAACTGTCTTACAATTTTGTAAGGCAGTTTTTTTGTGCCATAAAATAATCAATCCTTGAAAATAAATACTTTCTTGTTTTTTATAGATTGAATATCGCTTTATTACTTTATTTAATATTTGATTATAACAAAAGAGTCAGTCTCAAAGTTTGATACTTTAACCTTCGGAAGGTTTCGAACCTTCCGAAGGTTTTAGATAGATTATTGCAATGTTGCTGAAATATTTATTTGGACAATTCTTTTTTTTGAGAAAGCAAATTAATAAATAAACTTATTCGCCTGATTGCTTTGGTTCAGATTTTCTTTGTTTTAATTCATTATCGAGGAAGAATAAGGCGCCTTTCGAATCGCCAATTAATTTAAGTCTTTCAACGATTTCACCCGTTGTAGCTTCTTCTTCCACCTGTTCGTCAATAAACCATTGCAACATACTTGAAGTAGCGTGGTCTTTTTCATTGAATGCTAAATCAGCCAGTTCGTTAATCCAGCCTGTAACAAGTTGTTCGTGGCGAAGAGCATCTTCGAATGCAGCGAGTGGCGATTCCCATTCTGATGGTGGTGCTGCAATTTGACCGATTTTAACTTTGCCACCACGATCTATCAAATAATCGAAAAACTTTAAGGCATGCATCATTTCTTCTTCTGCCTGAACATGCATCCAGTTGGAAAAGCCATTCAAATTAATTGAGGCAAAATAAGCAGACATTGCCAGATAAAGATTGGATGAATACATTTCACGAACAATTTGCTGATTAATTGCGTCTTCGATAACTTTTTTAATCATAATAACCTCTTAAAAATGAGAAATATAAGTTATAGACGAAATAATTCAGCAATATTGTTAATCAATTTCTTCGATTACTACAACTTTTCCAAGTTCTCGAAATCTTGCAGCAAGCAATGGAATGATTTTCTTTCTCGAAAGTAGCCCTTGCTGTACGAACCCTATATTATCGGTAGCTGGATTATATGAAGTTCCAACAAAGAAATTAATTCTATCTGCGTTCATTAGATAATCATATAGTTCTGTTACAGGATTTTGCTCGTCCATTAGCGAGCGGTCTTCATCCAGGACATTATATAACTGATTAAGTGTTACTGCACCTTCGGTAACTAAATCAACACCTTCAATCGAATACTTTGGTGGTGTGAAATGATTTGCAAAAGTATCGTCAATATCAATTCTCTTGTTCAGATATTTGGAAACAATACTTGCGGTTGTTCCACCACAAACAATTTTGGTACCGTCCATCGAGAAAAACTTTCTGCAAACTTCAAAATCTCTACTTTTGTTTATCGGTGGACCAGAAAGCACATTTGCAATTGCACCAATTCGTGAATACGCCAAAATTGAAGTTACATCATCATCGTTGTTATTGTTGCAAAGTGAGTAAATTTTTGTCTGCAATTGGTGAGGAATTTCGTAAAGTTTTCTACCATCAGAAAGTATTCCATTAATAATTTTGCAAACTCCCTCAGGACCGAGCCCCATAGGTAAGCCCCGACCAATTCCAGCTTGTGTAACTCCATCTGAAACAAGCAGCAAAGCATCACCAACCGAAAGATAGCAATTTGTTTCTGTTATCACAGATTTCTCAACCGTTGTTGACCTACCTTTCAAAACAGTAGCTGACCCTTTGGAAATATAAATAGGCGGAGGCATCTCGAAACTTAACACAACCCCAAGTCCGTCATTGATTATTCTTGCGATAGAAAAAACTGCATAAGGCAGATTTTCACGAGCAGCCTGGTTCATAGTTCTTACCATAGCTGCAAAAGCCTGGAGCAAAGTGAACCCACATTTTAATAATTCTCGCAATCGAGATACGCACATTGTTGCATATATACTTGCTTTAACGCCTGAACCCATTCCGTCAGCAAGGATGATAATTGTTGAATTCTGGTCTCTATCAATCAAAACGACGTCGCCGCAAGCAGTATTAGTTTTTTTAGTAGCCTGGCTTTTTTCTATCTCGACATATACATATCCCATATCCAGCCTCGCTTATCTTTTTCTGCTTCTCCACTTGTAGATTGTTCTTCTGTGATTTTCAGTATGTTTTCGACAAGAGCTTCACCCTGGGCAGTGCTTTCAGCTAATAATTTAGCAATGTTTTGTGCCATAGAAATTTGATGCGATAGCAATTGACGGGCTTCTTTAATCGTTCGCTGTCTGATATCATCAAGCTTGGACTTATCAGCTATATTTTTTGTAATATTTACAAATATTCCGACGATTTGTTTTTCATTTTTAAGTTCATAAATAATCTGATGGCACACAATACCATAATTTTCGTGTTTTTGAGTAAGTTCAATAATATAATCGTGTTTGGTAGCGATTCGCACAAAAGGTTCCGGGTCCATTAAATATGAAATTGGTTTGCCAATAATTGCTTCCGAGCACATAAAGAACCGCCTGAACGCAGGATTCATACTAATAATTTTCAGATGTTCATCGACGATAACAATTCCATTCGGGCTGGATTCGATAATCTTATCGTTCTTCATTTCAGCTTTTCGTCGCATAAATGGTATGCACATATCAATTTCAGCCATTCCATCGAGCACCGCACGAGCCTTTTCTTCGCAGGTATTATAGCCGCAGGACTGGCAGTTCAAACGATTTTCCTCCGAGGAATTACCTGTTTTTTCGAGTATTTGCAATAATTCATCTTCGGAATACTGTTTGAGTTCGATTGCAACATCATTGTAAAAGTTTGCAATTAAGTTATTATCGTCAATTGGCTTAAATTCTCTTTCGGGATACTTTTTGAAGTAGCTGAAAATTTCCTCTTTTCGCTCGAACATATTTTTATCAGATGTAATTCCTTTACCATTGATACATCCGTTTTTGCAGAAAAGAGGCTCAAACAGGATATTTTCATAATTATTATTTTCGAGATAAATTGCCATTTCTTTGACATCTTCGAAGCCACTTAAAGCGATTACTTTTGTTTGAAAAATGTCTGTGTCGTAGCCCGATGTTTTGAGCAATCCTCCTGAAAGTGGATAAAGCAACGCATTCTGGGGTGCATATTCATCAAAATCGCTTGCTTCAAAATTAGCTAAATTTATGCCCTCATCTTTGAATAGTTCATTTAGTTCATCGAAAGTGATAACATAATCAATATCTTCCTGGTATTCTGTACGGTCAGATTCAGCCTTTTTAGCAATACAGGGTCCAATAAATACAATTTTGAACTCATTGCCAAAACGCTTCTTGATATGTCGAGAATGAGCAATCATAGGACTAACAGCAGGGACTAATCTATCGACTAATGCAGGATGGTATTTCTCTATGTAGCTTACAACTGCGGGACAAGCAGAAGAGATAAGGCTATTACTATTTTGTTTGTGAAACAGTTCTTTCGTAATTGTTGAAGTGTAATAAGCACCAACTGATGTTTCTGCAACATAAGAGAAGCCAAGTTTTCGAAGTGCCGAAGGAATTCGAATGCGTTCCCAACCTTCATAGAAACTTGCGAAAGATGGTGCAATACTTGCAGCAACTTTTTCGCCACAATTTAAGAGTTCTCGCACCAGTTCGACCTCACGACGATATGTTTTTGCTTTCTGGGGACATTCTGCGATGCAAGTTCCGCAATGAATACAACGACTATCGATAACCGAAGCCTGCCCTTTTTTCATTTCAATTGCTTTTACTGGGCAGTTGCGTATGCAACGATAACAATCACGGCAGCGAGCTTTATTCGTGAATACAACTTGCAATTCTTTGTTTTTCATTTTAATCAAAAATGATAATTACTACTTAATCAAAATTAAGCAAAAAACCTTTAAAATAAAAGATATTTTTATCGATATATTTTTATCGTTTAGAAGTCTATTTGTATTCCATTCAGTAGATTTAAATCGCGTGGTTTTACTTTTTCGGGTGGGTCGCTATCGTAACGCAGTCTTAAACTTGTGCGAAACGTTAAATTTTGATTGATTTTTATATTAAGACTACTTTCATTCAGAAGGCGGTAATCTTTGTCGTCTGAAAAACGTGGCTGATAGTATGTAATACTTTTTATTAATAAATTTGGCGAGATATTCACTCCAAGAGAAAAATAAGAAGTAAGCCTGCCGACGGTTGTCTCTTTGCGGGGTTTGGTTTTCAACTCTTCGTTTTCAATCATTGCACCAAGTCCAAGAAATGTATATATTTCAAGTTTCTCGGTTGAATCAATCTGTATAATTTCGTTTATTATCTGAATTCTTGAAGTTATCCCGAACAAATTTCTATCTTTCAATAAAATAAACTCATTAAATTCCTTTTGCAGAAACAATTCACCATACAAATAATCAAATATCTGGTAGCTTGAACGAAGATGAATAAATCCGCGGTTTTCTCTTTTTTTGACAGCATCTTCTGCGTACGCGTAGCTGATAATCCCAAAATTATGAAATTTATCTTTCAGCCAGTCTATTCGATACGATGGTCTAACTGTTGTATATTCAGTATTTCCTTTGGTGATGCCAATGTCGACGTTTATTTTATGAAAAATTCCATCTTTTGAGAACTCTTTTCGAAATACTTCCGTATTAATTTGTGAAAATAGGTTGATTGATGAAAAGAAAAGTAAAATTACAACAATTAATATATTAACATTTTTCATAAAATTTCCTGATAATACCTTATTTAGAAAAACAAAAAAAAATACAATAACAACGTTCTGATTATGAACATTTCCCAAAGATAAACCAGGAATGTTAGAATTTATATTGTATCCCAGCTGAAAAGATATTAAATCTGCTAAAATTATAATCAGCAAAAATTGAAAAATTTCCAAATGCTTTGTTCAATCCAAAAGTAGCTTTCCAAGAACGATTAATTAAGTTTATCTTTGTTGTTTGAGGTTTTGTATCCCCGGGATATTCAGGTGGCTCGGGTGGCATAATTTTGTCTAAAACAGGGTCGTAACGAAGCAACCCCAATTGCATTTGCGTTTCCACAGGCAAAAAATATTTAAATCGGGCATCGATGTCGATATAATCGAACGAAAAACCACCATACAAATCAATAATATCATCGAAAGATTTAGAAATATTAATATTGGCGTTCCAGATTTGTGCGTTTGCTTTCAAGTCCGATTGAGTAACTCCAACTTTGTTCTGCAAATTAGTTCCTTGATAGACAACCTGTAGCGCAAGGTCGAACGGAGCATATTCGTAAATTTCACCATCGCTTGTTTGAACAAAATCAGTAAAATATTGTGAAATGCTATGCTTGATACCAAAGCCCCAAAACGCAAATTTGCCGATATATTTTCCTAAGTCAAGAGGTGGAACAACCCGTAGTAAAAACTCAGTGCCATAGAGCGAGCCAATCTCGATTTGTGGGACACCAGCTACGATTGTACTAATATTCCCACCTGCCGGCAAAGTAAAAAACGACGGAACCTGTTTCATTACATTCAGCAATGTATCTTTAATTTCTTGCGGAAGGTACTGATAAATCACGTGATTCTGGACTAGCTCGGTTAGAACGGCATTATCAAGATGAAGCTGAGTTGTATCTTTGCCAAGAATAGATGAGGCTTTTTTGGGCGGTACAATCTTTCCGGACTTATATCCATCGAAAAGTACAGTTTTGAAAAGGTAATTGATTAATCCAGCAGTGTCTCTGATGACGATTTCTGATTTAGATGGGTCGAAAATATTAATATTAATTGTTCCATATTGTGTAAGTTTGTTTATTGAGAAGCTATCCATCGGAAGCTGCGGGGAATAAAATTTATCAGAATTTCTGACAATTCCCGCCATTCCATTAACAGTAATTTTGAAATACGGCTTGCTAACGCTTCTTGGAACGTATGCTTTGGTATAAAATCGGGAATTTGAAGTTGCATTTACTGCTTTGACCATAGGAGATAAATACGGCACACCGTTTAAATCAAATATGTCCTTGCTAAAATTGCGTGCTAAATCAATTGTATATTCGCTTGCAGGGGCTGCCAAAATTGGCTGCACAAAGCCAAGCAAAACAATAATTAATACAAATATCTTTTTCATTTATTATTTCTCATTATTTCTTTCTTAATGATAACATAAAAAGGTACAGCAAACAAAAATATGGGTATTATCAAGTACTGCCATAATGAAGTTTCAAAATGACCGACAATTGAAATTACCGCTACCCTGACAAAAATGGCAGAAACCGCGATTGCCAAAATCCAGCTCAGAGGTGTAATTAGCTGCTTTTTCATTTATTCAGAAGTCTATTCTTGATATACAAATAAAGAGGTATTGCTAAAAGAATAGAAAAACCAAAAAAGAAAAAACTGGAAACAATTTTGTAAGTAATACTTAAAATAAAAAATATCAATCTTATTGCAATCAAAGCACCTACGATAGCAATAATTGCAGCTAAAATTTTTTTAAACATTGTTTCGTCCTTTGTTTTTGTTTATTAATACGATGTTTCAACAAAAATATTTATTTAACTCAAATTAACAAAGAATAATGAAAAAGGTAACATTTATTTTATTATTAATTACGTTGCTTGCAGGATGCAAAAGTGTTAAGTTGGATGAGAAACAAGAGACTGAACATATCTTTCATTTGCAACGAAAAAATATTGATTACATCAATATTAAAGCAGACTTCAAAGTTGAATTTCCCGATTTTAATCAAAGTTTCTCATCTGATATAAACATTGCAGGGTATGATTCCCTGAATATGACTATATACGGTCCGTTTGGAATTACCGTTGGGCGACTTTATGCTGACAAAAAGGAGTTTGTTTTTTACAACGTGTTCGAAAATTCTGTAATACAGGGGAATTCGTATGCTAAAAGCTTCGAGAAAGCATTAAAAATTAATCTTTCGCTGCCAGATTTAATTTCAGTTCTAGTCAATGAAGTAATGGGGAATGCTGAAGAATACAAAAAATATGAAGAGAGAAAGGAAAGTGTTGTTTATGCAAAGCGAACCGATTACTCAATAGATTTTATTGAATATTCACATCAAAAAAATGGTATTTTAAGATACCAACGCAAAGATGAAGCAAATGAAAAAATATTTGATGTGCTATGCGAGGACTTCGAAACAACGAAAAGCGGAGTATTTGCAAAAGTGATTAATATCCAAATACCGGAACATAAAGGACAGATGAAAATCTCATTTGATAAGATTGTTGTGAGCCCCAACAAAATTGAACAATTTAGGTTCAAAGTACCTGGTTCAGCCAAAATCATTGAGTTTGCGGAGTAGCAATGAAATAATATTTTGCTAATTACAAGAAAAAATATAAATTTGTAGTTCTATAATTAACAATTTGTTAAATAAGCAAGGCTATTATTAAAAAATAGGAGAAAAAATGAGCTTACGCCGTGTTTACGAAACAACTGTAATAATCAATGCCGCATTGGAAGATGCAGACATTGATGCAGTAATCTCCAAAATTACAAGCTACATTGAAAGCCATGGCGGCACAATCACCCAAATAAACAAATGGGGACGCCGTCGTCTTGCTTATCCGATTAATAAAAAATATAACGGATATTATGTGCATCTGGTTTTCGATAGCGTTCCAAGCGTTCTTCCAGTTTTGGAGAGATTTTTAGTATTAGAAGATACTGTTCTTCGTCATCTTACACTTGTTCTACCTGAACGCCTTCGTAAGTTGCGTCTCGAAAAAGCATTAGCAGAAGGTAAAACGGGCGATAACACTTCAATTACATCCGATGAACCTGAAAAGAAAGAAGATAAAGCTGAAAAAGCAGAAAAACCTGAAAAAGAAGTTGCTACTGCTGAGCAGGCAGCTGAATAATAATTTTGTAATTAATATTTTGGGATATAGATATGAAAATCATACTTCGTGAAGATATTGCAAAACTTGGGAAAATCGGCGACGTTGTAAACGTCCGTGACGGTTACGCACGTAATTTCCTTTTGCCCAAAGGTTTGGCTTTTGTTGCTACCGAAGGCGCTATGAAAAGAATTGAAGCTTTGAAGCGCTCTGCTGAAAAACGTAGCGAAAAAGAACGTCAAGTCGCTGAACAAATTGCTGCTAAAATCGCCGATGTCCAAATTACTATTCCTATGAAAGTGGGCGAAGAAGGCAAGCTTTACGGCTCCGTTTCTCAACAAATGATTGCAAATGAACTTCAAGCTCGTGGATTTGATATTGATAAACGTAATGTTATTCTTGAAGACCCAATCAAAACTCTGGGAATTTTCGATGTGAAAATTAAGCTTCACAGCGAAGTTATTCCTACTTTGAAAGTATGGGTTATCAACGAAGAACAAGAATAAATAATAACTTACGATTAAAAGCGTTTTATTACCAGTAAGTGTAATAAAACGCTTTTTTATTATGAATGTATTTATTACTGGTGGCACTGGATTTATAGGAAAATTCCTGATTTATCGACTAATCAAGGAAGATGCTCATATTACTGTTGCTACACGTCAAAAATTCAAACATTCCTCTCACATTGACTATATTAACTGGTTTGAATTAACCGACGATGAGAAACTGGACACTTTATCAAAATCTGATGTAATAATTAATCTTGCAGGTGAGAATATTGCTGCTCGTCGCTGGACCGACAAGCAAAAAGCTAAAATTATCCGTAGTCGAACAAGTGTTACAAACTCATTAGTAGAAATTATTAACAAATTGCCTCAAAATGAAAAGAGGGTGTTTATTTCTGCGAGTGCTGTCGGCTACTATGGGGACAAGAAAGAGGAATTAATAGACGAAAATAGTCCAATTGGGAAAGGGTTTCTTGCCGAGGTCTGCGAACTCTGGGAAAAAGAAGCATTAAAGGCTCGGAATTGTCGGCTGGTTATTCCTCGTATTGGGGTGGTGCTTCATCCATCGGGTGGTGCTTTGCAAAAAATGTTGCGTCCTTTCAAGTATTATCTTGGCGGTGCTATTGGTAGTGGCAAGCAGTTTGTTCCCTGGGTGCATATTGACGACCTTGTAGAAATGTTTATGTTCGTTGCAAAGAATAAAAGCTGCGAGGGTGTCTATAATTTTGTGGCTCCAAATCCCTGCACTATGAAAGAGCTTGCAAAAACTATTGGCAAAGTATTACATAAACCAGCAGTTTTCAAAGTTCCTGAGTTTGTATTGAAAATAATTCTTGGCGAAGCAGCTACAATGCTTATATGCAGTCAAAAAGTTTTACCGCAACGTCTAATAGATGCTAATTTTAAATTTGAATTTGAACGATTAGAAGATGCTTTAGCCGACTTACTGAAAAACAATGAATAACGTTAGATATATCGTATTACTTTCTCCTGCACAAAATTTAGAATATGGTATTGCTGCAATTAATTATGGTGCAGATGCTGTATATATCGGTGCTAATAAGTTCGGTGCAAGGGCATCAGTTGGCAATTCAACAAAAGATATCGAGAAGCTTTGTCGATATGCACATCTTTATAATGCAAAAGTATACGCAACCTTAAACACAATTCTTTATGAGAACGAACTTGAACAGGCGAGAAATTTAGTTTTCGAACTCTACGATGCAGGCATTGATGCAATTATTATTCAAGATACTGCATTTCTAATGATGGATTTGCCCCCAATTCAGATTTTTGCTAGCACACAGATGCACAATTACGAATTAGAGCGAATTAAATTCTTCGACAAAATTGGGATAGCAGATTTATCTTGGCACGTGAACTAAATTTAAAGCAAATTCAAGAAATTAGAGAAAATATTAAAGCGGAGCTTGAATTCTTTGTTCACGGTGCTTTGTGCGTCGGGCTTTCAGGGCGATGTTATGCAAGTTTTCATTCGACGGGATATAGCGGTAATCGTGGCGAATGCAAGCAAATATGCTGTTTGCGTTATGATTTGTTCGATGCCAAAGGAAATACGATAATTAAGCAAAAGCATTTACTATCCCTGAAAGACCTTAATTTATCAGACTATCTGGAAAAATTAGTCGATGCGGGGATATCCTCATTCAAAATTGAAGGAAGATTGAAGGACATAAACTATGTTAAAAATATCACGGCTTTTTACAGAAAAAAGATAGATGAACTTATCGAAAGGAAGCAAGACATAAAAAAGACTTCCAAAGGTAATATATATTTGCATTTTGAGCCAAATCCCGCAAGAACTTTCAGTAGAGGATTTACCAATTACTTTATTGATGATAATCATTCAAAAAAGGCAAATTTTGAAACTCCGAAATCTATCGGACAGTTTATAGGTGTTGTTTCGAAAGTTGATAAAAACAAGATATTAATTGACACTAATGAAGTAATTCACAATGCCGATGGATTATGCTATTTTACTGAAAATGGGCTGGAAGGTTTTCTGGTAAATAAAGTTGAAAATAAATGGGTTATCCCGAATAAACAACTGAAAATAGAAATTGGTGTGAAAATTTATCGCAATCAGGATTATGAGTTTGAAAAGCTACTCTCTCAAAATAAGACCAGAAGGAAATTGCCCATAGATATCGAGCTAAATATTGAGAATGAATATCTGAAAATTAAATATCTGTATGAAGATATGTATGCCGAAAGCAAAATCGCTTTCGAGACTTCTTCAAATCCAAAGCAAATCGATATCATCGAAAATCAATTAAGAAAAACAAACGACACTCCTTTTGAAATAAAGAATTTAATTAATAAAGTTCAAATTCCAATTTTTGTCAAAATATCTGAAATTAACTCAATCAGACGACAACTTCTAAATTCATTAGAAAAAGTTATAATTGAAAATCATCAAAGACTTTCTTCAAAAATTACGCTTAAAACAGATAAATTCCCTATTGATACCGTTGATTATTCAGAAAACATATCGAATTCGCTAGCTGAAAAATTTTATTTATTGCACGGCACAATGATTAAAGAAAAGGCTTATGAAATAATAAGCAAAAAAGGCAATAAAATCATTATGACGACAAAATATTGCATTAAAAGAGAAATTGGAGAATGTCCTAAAATCAATAAAAAGAACAATAATAAAAAATACCACCTTCAAAATGCATACACACGCTACGAGCTTGAATTCGATTGTGTCGCTTGCCTAATGAAATTACGAGCAAATGATTAGTAGTTCGAATTGTTAATTTTTAGTTAAGACTATTTTATTTTTGATAATTACTCGGTAAGCAAGTATTTTTGTTAATCTTTTAATTGAAAATTTGTAAAACATTAATAAAAATGTATGGAAATTTATCTTTTTGTTGTAATTGCTCTGGTTTTACTGGCGACTACAAATTTATGGGTAGGTGTTGCCAATGATGCGGTAAATTTTTTGGGTTCGGCGGTTGGTTCGAAAGCTGCTCCATTCAGGACACTACTTGCCGTTGCTGCACTTGGTATGCTTGTTGGGGTTACTTTTTCAAGCGGGATGATGGAAGTTGCTCGGAAAGGTATAGTCAACCCCGAGATGTTTTATTTTCAGGAAATAATAATAATATTTCTTGCATATGCCATAGGTGATTTAATCCTGCTCGATTTATTCAATACATTCGGTCTTCCCACTTCCACCACAGTTTCTTTGATTTTCGGATTATTAGGTGCGGGTGTTGCTGTTTCAATCTTGAAAATATTGGGAACCGATGGGAATTT
>JAKIZO010000020.1 GCA_022707965.1 Bacteroidota bacterium | reverse complement strand
ACTTGCACCACCTCGTGTAACTTCAACTTTGTCAATTATACTTAAAGGTATTCCCGTTAAATCGAAGCTCCCATTTTGAATGGAATTCAGTGGAATACCATCAAATGCTACAACTGTTTGCATTGAATTCGTTCCTCGCAATGTAACAGTTTTTAATCCTCCAAGTCCTCCATAATTTTTTATGAAAACTCCTGGTGATTTCGATATTATCTCACTTATCTGAAAATAATTGGAACGTTCGATATCACTCCGAGTAAGAATATTAATCGCAGAAAATTCAAGCTCCTTCTGCGACACAATTCTACTGCCCTCAATATTCAATTGTTTTAGCCGAAATACTTTATTTGAATCAACTTCTTCGCTATATAAGTTAATTGAAGCAAAAAGAAGCAAAAATAACAATGTTCGATTCATATTACTGGAAGTTAAAGAATTTTCTGTTACTTCTAAAATCAATGAGAATTTCAAATTTATTGAATGTTATAAAAAAATTCCCTTTCTTGTCTATATATCCTGCCTTTTTGTTCTGTCTATCGACTACAAAAGCTAAACCATTTTTAAAACTATCTGCGTCATTATACTTGAAATCTATCACTGTATTGCCATTTTTGTCGATATAGCCCCAATAATTGTCTTTTTGGACAGCTGCCAATCCCTCGCTAAAATCTAATACATTTGAATAAATGTAGCTTTCTATCATTCTTCCGTCCTTATCAATAAATCCCCAGGTCAGTTTGTAATCATCATCAAGAATACCTACAAATGCTCTATCCTCAAAAAAATTTCTTGCTTCATCAAATCTATGCGCAATTACTAAATCGCCCTGTTTGTTAATAAATCCAAAGCCGTCTTCTCCAAACACCTTACATAATCCTTCGGAAAAAATCCCTGCTTCGTAATATTTCAATGGAATAACAATTTCACCACTTTTATTAATAAAACCAATTTTCATTTCAGCATTAGAAACAGCTGCCAATCCTTCCGAAAATCTATAACCAACCAGCGTGTCGGGTATCTGAATAGCAAACTCAGCATCTAAATTAATATAACCTTTTTTGTCGTAGTCATCAATGTATGCATGCGAATCCGAAAATTCCAGGGCATCAGGCAAAACATTATCAAAAATCGTTTTGCCCGTGCTATCAATCATCCCATAAAGTCGTTGCGTCCCTTTTTCATCAAAATACTTGACTGTTAATGCATATCCTTGCTTAAATTGAAATGGCAGCGAAGTGTTTACTTTAAAAAGTTCTTTTCCATTAATATCGAAATATGCAAAATAAACTGTATCTTTGGTCCTTTTGCGTGCAGCAAATTTTCCTTCTGAATAGTGCGAAATTCCGTCTAAAATCATCGGTTTGCACATTTCTTTGCCATCTTCGGTCAAAAAATACCATATATTTTCTACTCTGAATGCACAGAGCGGTTGTCTGGCACTTGCAATAGTGGCACAACAAATCAATAATAAAGCAGACAAAAAGAATTTCACTTCAAACCTCAAAATAGTATTTCCTAAATGTGCCATAAATTAATTAAGAAAAATAAAGATTTTTCTTTAATTTTGATAATAATTTATGTTAATCTTTTAGTGTTTTCTTAATATGATTGAAAGATATACTTTGCCCGAAATGGCTCATATATGGTCAGACGAAAATAAATTCAAAATCTGGCTTGAAATCGAAATTCTTGCTTGCGAAGCACAGGTCCAACTTGGTATTGCTCCTCCTGAAATCATTAGCGAAATTAGAAGCAAAGCTAAAATTAACATCAATAGAATAAATGAAATTGAGCAAACAACCAAACACGATGTTATTGCTTTTCTGACAAGTATTGAAGAACAGGTCGGCGAACCCTCTCGTTTTATCCATTTAGGTATGACTTCTTCCGATGTTCTCGATACTTCTCTTGCTGTCCAAGCAAAACAAGCGGGCGAACTTATTCTCGAAGAACTCAGCAACCTGGAACAAGTGCTAATTAAACGAGCCAATGAATTTAAATATACTGTTTGCATTGGACGAAGCCACGGTGTCCACGCTGAGCCAATGACTTTTGGGTTGAAATTTGCTTTATGGTTGGATGAATGTCGAAGAAACATAAACAGAATGAAGCAGGCAATCGAGGAAATTGCAGTTGGCAAAATCAGTGGTGCAGTTGGCACTTACGAGCATATCCCTCCGTTTATTGAAGAATATGTTTGCGAAAAATTAGGGTTGCGTCCTTCAATAATTTCTACACAAGTTGTTCAACGCGACCGCCACGCTCAATTTTTGCATTCAATTGCTATGATTGGCTCTATGCTCGAAAAAATTGCCACAGAGATTCGCCATTTGCAAAGGACTGAGGTGCTCGAAGCAGAGGAATATTTCTCGAAAGGGCAAAAAGGTAGCTCCGCTATGCCTCATAAACGCAATCCAATAAGTAGCGAAAATATTTCTGGGCAAGCAAGGCTCCTGCGAACAAACGCTCTGGCAGCAATCGAGAACAATGCTCTCTGGCACGAACGTGATATTTCTCACTCTTCTGTTGAGAGAATTATTTTCCCCGATAGCACTATCTCTTGCCACTATATTCTTCGCCGTGCGATTAATCTCCTCGATAATCTTATTGTATATCCCGAAAATATGATGAAAAATCTTGAAATTACAAACGGACTGTATAACTCGCAAAAAGTTCTGCTTGCTCTTGCTCGCAAAGGACTTAAAAGGCAAATTGCTTACGAATTAGTTCAAAAATCTGCAATGCGAACCTGGAACGAAAAAGTTCCTTTTATGCAATCTCTTAAAGAAAATAATGAATTAATGCAACATTTCTCCGAAGAAGAACTTTTAAGTCTGTTTGATTTTAAAGAAATTTTCAAAAGTGTCGATTATATATATTCTAAGTTGAATATATAATTACTAATTTGTTTATGAAAAGAGAAGATATATATAATCAGTTCATCGAAAACATTAATATTGCTTTTGTATTATTAGAGATTATTCCTGTTGAAAATAATAAATTCGATTATATCATTTTTGATGCAAATAAAGCATTTGAAGATTTTTTCGAAGTATCAAAAAGTGATTTTCTAAACAAAAGTATTAATAAATTATCTTATCTATTCTCTTCAGATATCCTTGCTTTTATTGATAAATTATCTAATGTAACTGTCCCAAGTGTCTTTGAACTGTCGAATAAAAATACTAACCGTTTTTACGAAATCACAGTTTATCCTTTGGACAAAAAGTATTTGGCTATTCAAATTTTAGATATTACTAAACGAAAATTATTAGAAAAAGCTTACTCTGATAGCGAGAAAAAATATAGAACTTTGGCTGTTAAATCACCAATCTCTATAATTGTCTTGGATAATTCTGGCAAAGTTATATTTGCCAATGATTACTTCTTTACAAATTATTTACGCAATAATTATTGCAAAGAAAATGTTATTGGGAAAGACCTTTTCTCACAAGTTTTTTGTTCTGCTGAATACTGCAATGAAATAAAAAAAGTTCTCCAAAACCATATTATCGAATTAAAAGATGTAGAAGTGCAAACCCGTGAAATCCACGAACCTATCTTTTGTAATATTCGTGGCGTTCCACTCGTTCATAATGATGAAAATAATGGTGGTATTATCATCATTGAAGACATTACTGAAAAGAAACTTGCTGAAAAAAATCTTCATAGTAAAGCTTTCGAACAGCAATTACTTCTCGATAATGTCGATTTGCTTATTTGGTATATGGATTCACCTTCTTCGATTAAACTTTTCAATCATTCTTTTGCGGATTTCTTTGGTGTGGAGGACACTTCAACTGCAATAACATTAGATGATTTCCTACCTCATTTCGAAGCATCGGAGCTGAGAGAAATTTTCAATAAAGTGTGGAAAAGCAAGTATCCTCAATATTTTGATAAATTTATTTTTAATAAATTAGGGAATAAGCGACTTCTCAAAATTAAAGTTACACCAAAAATTAATTTCCAAACAAATGAAGTTGAATTTTTAGTTTGTTCGGCTATGGATATTACCGAACAAAGAAGAAACGAAGAAGAAATGAAAAATCTAATTGTTGCTCTTAAACTATCCAATAGATTGACCGACCAGAGAGCAACTGAAATAATGGAACTGAATAAGCAACTCCGGAATTCCAAAGAGCAACTAAAAGCATCGCTTGCTGCAAAAGATAAATTCTTTTCTGTTATTGCTCACGACTTAATTTCACCGTTTCAAGGCTTTATGAGTTTAACAAAATATCTATCCTCTAATATTAACCAGCTTTCTACAAAAGATATTCAGGAACTTGCCACTGCTCTTAATAAATCTGCTATTAATCTCCATAAGCTTCTTGAAAATTTGCTTAATTGGTCACGTATTCAACGTGGTAAAATTAAATACACTCCTGAATTCGTTGATTTGTTCCAGATAGTTGAACTAAACGTATCGCTTTCTTCCGCTACTGCTGATGCTAAAAAAATTACTCTGCACAACGAACTTAATAGTGATATTATTGTATTCTCAGACTTAAACATATTAAATACAATTCTCAGAAACTTAATTTCTAATGCAATCAAGTTCACTAACTATGGTGGAAATATTTGGATTGGTTGCAAGCCAATAGACGATAATTATGTCGAGCTTTATGTCAAAGATGATGGAGTTGGTATGGACGAAGCTACGTTGGATAATCTTTTCAAAATTGATAGCTACAACTCAACTCTTGGAACTGCAAACGAAGTAGGCACAGGTCTGGGACTGGTGCTTTGCAAAGAATTTGCCGAAATAAATCATAGTTCTATCAGAGTGGAAAGCGAATTAGAAAAAGGCTCTACCTTCTTTGTTACACTGCCTCTCAAAGATTTGCGAAAATAATAACCATCCTGGTGGTTATTTTTGTTCATTAATATTCTCATTGTTTAATATTCAACTTGATTTTTTCTTTTAGTCGATACTTGTAACTTATTTAATTTCAATTGATTAATAAAGTTGGTTTGCCATTAATACAACTGAAAATTCTAATGGCATAATCATTGTTGCAAATATTATAGTTTTTCAAGGATGAAACGAAATGTTAAAGGAATTTTTTACAGCAGCTCTGGGTATGCTCAATCAGCAGACCAGACTTGAAGTAACTGCAAACAATATGGCAAACGCCAATACTACTGGTTTCAGAAGGCAAGGCGTTTTTGAAAGAAATCTTATTGATGCACGAGCAAACTTTTATAATGTAAAAGGGGATGTCGAACAAAATGACCCGCCAATTGGCTCATACACTGTATTTGAAGCAGGAAGCTTCCAGCAAACAGATAACCCATTAGATTTGGCTATTCAAGGGGATGGTTTCTTTGTTCTGAAAGATATCGAAGGGAAGGATTATCTCACCAGAGCAGGGAATTTCACAATAAACACGGATGGGGAAATAATTGCCAAGGATGGCAAAAAATTACAAGGATATGGCGGTGATTTGGTGATTCCGAAAGAATTCTTGATTTCAAAAGAAGGCTACACTGATTTCAAATCAGTTGATATTAAAATCACTGAAAATGGGCACGTTTTTGCAAATAATCGTGAAATCGGCACCATAATCATCGCCAAACCCCAGGATAACAATACAATTCAGCGTATTTCAAACCAGCATTTTATAGCTAAATGGATGGCTGATGTCGAACCTGTCAATCCCGATGATGTAGTTATTAAGCAAGGCTGGATTGAAGGTTCTAACGTAAATATTGTCAAAGAGATGGTCGAACTCATTGAACTTCAACGAATGTTCGAAGCAGGTAGCAAGGTAATTGCTACAAATGACAGCACTCTTGATAAAAGTATTGCAATAGGAAGATATCAATAATAAAATAAACAAGGATGTTTTAATATGGATAAAACATTAAGAACAGCGTCCACCGGGCTTTCTTCTCAACAACGATATGTTGAGATAATAGCCAATAATATCGCTAACGTTAACACGACGGGCTTTAAAAAAGTTCGTCCCGAGTTCCAAGATTTGCTTTATGAAACACTTAGACCTGCTGGCAATGTCGCTCGTTCTGGTGTCGAACCTCTCAACGAAGTTCAAATTGGTTCGGGAACCGAACTTGTTGCCACAACGAAAATATTCAGACAGGGTGATATTGCTTCAACAAATAATCCACTGGATATGGCGATTAATGGCGACGGCTTCTTTGTTATTCGAAAGCCCGACGGTAATCTTGTTTATACTCGCGATGGCTCGTTCCAGCTCGATAGAAATGGACAAATTGTTACCTCGCAAGGATATTCACTCGACCCTGGATTTACAATTCCATCCGATGCGATAGAAATTCAAATAACAAGAGATGGTGTGGTAAGTATTCTCACTGAAAACTCAACTGATGCAACTGTTTTGGGGCAAATCGAACTTGCTCGTTTTATCAACCCCACTGGACTTAAATCAATCGGCGATAATTTCTACCAGGAAACACCTGCTTCGGGACAACCCTTCTTTGAAATTCCCGGGACAAACAACACGGGCGAAATTATTCAGCACCACCTTGAATCTGCAAATGTTGATATTGTCGAAGAAATGGTCAATATGATTACTGCACAGCGTGCTTATGAACTAAATTCAAAGTCGGTTAAAACTGCTGATGATATTCTTTCTACTGCTGTTAATCTTAAACGGTAGCCAAAATGGTTCGTTGTTGTAAAATATTGCTATTATTGTTATTTTCCTTCGCTAATATATCTATTTCATATTCTCAATCGACATTTTCGAAAGAGCGAATTGAGACTGCTATCATAAATTTTCTTAAATCGCAGACAAATGCTGATATTGAAATAGAGATTGTTCAAAATATTCGCCCAATTTCTTTCGTTGAAAGTTCAGTCTCAGCTTCTTTAAGACATAACTTTAATGATTTCAAAGGATTAGGTTTCGTTTGGATTGACTTCATCAAGGACGGGAAAGTTATTTCAACTGAACAAATTCGTGTTAAAATCAGAAAATTCCGTCTAATTCCCGTTACTACACGTTTCGTTCGTAGTGGTGAAACTTTGTCAAATGCTGATTTTATAATTAAACGTGTTGATGTAACTAATTTTAATGAAAGTGAATTAGTACTTGATAACTCAGTAGTTGGCAAAATTACAAAAAATGGGATACCGAAAGATAATCCTTTGAAAATCAGTGATTTATCTAATGATATTATAATAAAAAAAGGACAAATTGTAACTATCATAGCTCAATCAGGTGCAATTTCAATTAAAACACTGGGGACAGCACTTCAAGATGGTGGTGCAGGCGATATTATTCGTGTGAAAAGAAGCGGTCAAGGTAACATTGTTCTTACAGGAACCGTCAATGAGCTTGGATTTGTTCTTCTTTCCAATAATTCAATTTCGTCGAGATGAAAATGAAAAAATTATTTTTAATATTGCTCTGTTTGCTCTACTCTCAATTTATATTTGCTCAATTTAAGCCACAAGAGCAAAGCTTACGTTCTTTATTCTCTGATGTAAAAGCTTTCCAGGTTGATGATGCGATAATGGTATATATCGTTGAAGACACTCAGGCTGATAACAACGCTTCAACCGAAGAGAGAAAATCAACCGAATTAGGTGGCGGAGTTGGCTTCTCAACCGGTACATCTAATACTAATGTTAGTGGAAACATTGGCACAAATAACAATTTCCGTGGTTCGGGGCGAACTACACGCAACGAAAAAATTCGATCGCGGCTCAGTGCCCGTGTTGTCGAAGTTCAACCAAATGGCAACTTACTTATCGAAGGAAAACGCACAACAAAAGTCAATGGCGAAACTCAAACTATTACCATTCGCGGAATTGTGCGCCCCGTTGATGTAAATTCAGATAATAGTGTCTATTCATACAACATTATGGATTTAACATTACTTATCGAAGGCGATGGCACAGTTTCAAAAACACAGGAACCCGGACTTATTACAAGATTTTTAAGAATTTTGTTTTGATGAATATGAAAACAATAACTAAAATATTGTCGTCCATCTTTCTCATAATTATCATATTTTTCGATGCAAATGCCGCTCGAATTAAAGATATTGCCACAATTCAGGGTGCCGGAAGCTTCCAGGCAATCGGATATGGACTTGTTACGGGATTAAACCAAACCGGTGATAATCCTCAGGCTTCATTTACAGTCCAGTCCGTTGTGAATATGCTAAAACGATTTGGGCTAACACCGCCTTCGATTAATCCACGAACACGAAATGTTGCTGCTGTGATGGTAACAGCAAATATCCCGGCATTTGCGGCAGCTGGGACAAAAGTCGATGTTCAGGTTTCCTCAATCGGCGATGCTTCATCGCTTCAAGGTGGAGTGCTTTTAATGACGCCTTTGTCCCTGTCAACAGGTGAAATTGTTGGTATGGCACAAGGTCCATTGTCGGTTGGTGGATACGATTATCAAGCTTTTGGTTCACGGCTCGGAAAAAATGTTACCACAAGCGGACGTGTGCCAAATGGTTTGATATTAGAAAGAAATATTAATTCCAATTTTATAAACAATAATGCAATAACAATTACTTTACGCGAACCTGATTTTACTACTGCTCAACGAATTGCCGACGCAATTAATGTTTCTCCTAGACTTAATGGCACTGCAACTCCAATCGATGCTGGTAGCGTTCAGGTACAGTTGCCAGGCGGACTTTCTCAATCCCAGATATTTGGTTTTATTGCCCAAATAGAAGGGCTAAACGTAAATGCTGACCCCGTTGCAAGAGTAGTAATAAATGAAAGAACCGGTACAATTGCAGTCGGGGGTAACGTCCAGCTTCTGCCCGCTGTCATTGCTCATAGCGGATTGGAAATACAAATTCAAAAACAAGTGCTTGTTCCGCAACCGGCTCCATTCACAATTCGACCACCTCAAATTGCTGAAAGCGCAGAAATTACAACGCAGGAAGAAGTTAGAGCTGCCTCCGCTCTGGTCGTACGCGGTGCTACTGTTCAGGATATTGCCGATGCGTTAAATTTGCTTCAAGTCAAACCACGCGATTTAATTGCAATTTTCCAGGCTCTCAAAGAATCTGGTTCTTTGCAAGGTGAGTTGATAATTCAATAGGTGCTTTATGGATATTCCAATTTACGATAATAATATAAACAATTCATCAATATTGCAGAGCAAAATTGATGAATATAAGCATATTCAAACGACAAATTCTAAAAAAGCATTAACAGATGAGGAAAAAGCTGGATTTGCCAAAGCGTCTCGTGGTTTTGAAGCGATTTTTATCAATCTGATGCTTAAACAAATGAAGCAGGCTATGCTTTCCAAGGGAGAAAACAACGGTGAAGAAATTGGATTTGGCGCAGACACCCTCGAAAGTTATGCTGATATGCTATTCTCAGAAGAAGTCTCAAAAATTGGTAAAGGAATTGGCATTGCCGAAGCTATGTATTTGAATTTTACTGGCGAACAATTGCCCGCAATTAGCTCAAAAGAAGCACCCGTAAATGTTCCTATTTCTGTAAAAGAAAATAACGATTTAGCACCCAAAAAGAACATTCCGATTAATTATAATCAAAATTTAAACGGGAATTTTATCGATAGAGTGAAAAATCGCCTAAATTCATATTCTGAAATTATTTCGGAAGCTTCCAGACGGTATAATTTGCCCGAAAATATTATAAAAGCGATAATTACTGCTGAATCAGCTGGAATTCCAAATTCAACTTCACCTGCGGGAGCCAAAGGATTGATGCAACTTATGGACGGAACAGCACTCGAACTTGGTGTAAGAAATCCTTATGAACCATATCAAAACATTATGGGAGGAGCTAAATATTTTCGCCAAATGCTGGATACTTTCGGTGGTGATTTTTCCCTTGCTCTTGCAGCATACAACGCCGGACCTGGAAATGTTCGAAAATATGGTGATATACCGCCGTTTCGCGAAACTCAGCAGTATGTAAAGAAAGTATTGCGTTATGCCGATATTTTCAATGAAAAAGAAACTTAAATCAGGATGAAAATTAATAATAAATACCAATGGAGTGGTCAAAATGTTAGCCAAACTGTTCAATTTTCTACAATTCGAGCAGCAACTTCTTCAAGAGATGATTCGTCTCGCTGAACGACAGAAAGTTGCCTTAGTGAAATTCAATATTAAAGAACTCGAAGAGATTACTTCATTTCAGGAGGAACTTGCTAAAAGCTTGCGTCAAGCGGAAGAACAACGTATTGCTTACTTGATGTCCTGGCTAAATATTTCAAGAACCGAAGCTTTGAAATTGAAACTTTCAACTATCGAAAAGCAATTCCCTAATGAAGATACAAAAGAGTTACGCAAATTAAAGCGAAATTTAGCCAAACTGGTTAATATTCTACAAGACTTGAACCTTACTAATAGAGTGCTTGCTAATCGTGCTAAGTCAAATGTTTCCAATATTTTAGCAGTGCTTTCTAATGGTAATAACTACGTTTGTAACGTCCAAATTTAAAGTTGGAATATTTATTGTTTTTACAAGGATGTTATTTTAATTGTAAGGAGGCAAAAAATGAGCACACCCCAAAATTACGAAGAAACGCTGCTTTGGAAGAAAGCAGTTGAGCTTGTCCAAAAAATCCAGGATTTCAGAAGAAATCTGCCAAACCCAGAAATGGATATTTATTCAATTAATAGCAAGTTGGAAAATAGTATAAGCGAACTTTCCCTATACCTTGAAGAAAGCTATCGCTCAAAATCCAAACTTGCAAAAGATAAAAATTCATTTCTTGCTGAACTTGCTTTAAATGAATGTATTGAAAATCTTAAAAAAGCAAACCGCTTGAAATTTGGTGAAGCAAGCTCAATTATTGAAGATGCAGAAAAATTCAAAAAAATATTAAATGGCAAAGAATTTATTTTTTCTTAATAGGTTGAAAAATGTCATCATTTTCTGCTCTGGAAATAGGGAAGAGGGCATTACTCGCTCAAAGGTTTGGAATAGAAGTTACCAGCAACAATATTGCTAATGTTAATACTGCTGGCTATTCCCGTCGTTCTGCCGTTCTGGGTGAATCCTCTCCGCTTTTCCGTAATGGGCAGTTTATCGGAACGGGTGCTGTTGCTCAAAAATTACGCACTTTCCGTGAAGAATTTTTCGATAGAGAGCTTCGTTCAACAGTTGCTCGCCATTCTACTTTCGAAAATGATGAAAAAATCTTCCAGAGAATCGAAGCAATTCTCGCTGAACCAAGCGAATTAAATATTCACAACGACTTAAACAGCTTCCTTTCGGCTTTCGAAGAATTGGCAATAAAACCAGAGGATATTGGACTTCGTGAAAATATTCTTAGCAAAGCGCAAACTCTTGTTGAAAAGCTTAATCGCACCTCCGAACAACTTTCCGAAGCACGTAATGAACTTGCTACTCAAATTTCTCTGAATGTTAATCAAATCAATTCCTTACTCGCGGAAGTTGCAAATCTAAATAAAAGTATCGCTAATTCTAAAACTCTTTCGCAAACTGAAGCTCAAACTTACGTTGATCAACGCCAGCTTAAATTAGAAGAATTGTCCAAATTAGCAGGTGTTACTGTTTCATTCGAGCAAGACGGTTCTGCAAACGTATTCCTTAATGGAATGAATTTAATTACGGGTTCAAACTACAACGAAATAAGAAGAGTAGACTTAAACAATTCTGCTTCGGGCGAAATCACTATTGCAATTGAAATTTACGATAAAGCAAAGGATTTAGCTACTCGCGTTACTCCTCAAAATGGAGAACTTGCTTCAAATTTGAAGCATTTTAATGAAACATTAGACCCACTTGAAAGCAAAGGTTTTTCGATTGTTAAGCAACTTGATGATTTCGTCGATGCCCTTGCTCAAAAAATAAATCAGTTGGTGATTTCAGGTTATGGTCTTAACGACAAAACCTCACCTCCGCCAGGAAGATTGTTTTTTGAACCATCAACGGGTCGAATTACAGCAGCTACTATTAAAATTTCTGATGATATAAAAAACTCCCCTGAAAATTTACCGTTTTCAAAAAATCCAGGCGAACCTGGCAACGCTGAAATTGCTCTCGCAATTGGGCGCATAGCTCAGGATTCTAAATTTCTCCAAAATCAAAGACCTTACGAATTCTATTCCGCGTTTATCGGTAAAATTGGTACATTAAGCCGAGAAGCTACGACGGGAAAAGATACAACAAGACTTGTTGCTGAACAGCTTTCCAATCAGCGGGAATCAGTCATTGGTGTAAATACTGATGAGGAAGCTGTCAATCTCATTCGCTTTCAAAAGGCATTCGAAGCTGCTTCGAGAATTGTAACTGTTACAAATGATTTGCTTTCCACAGTAATTAATCTTGGCAGATAGTCGAAGGGTGATTTATGCGTATCTCTAATGGATTGACAGTTAATACATACTTGCGAAATTTGGATAATATCCAAAACAGCAAGTATAAAAATGAAATTCGCCTTTCCACGGGCAAAAATATTGTCAATCTTGCTGATGCCCCAGAAAAGCTTGTGCGAGTTAAAAATATGGATTTTCTCATTGCGGAAAATGAAAAATATAAGTATATCATTGACCAATCTATTAGAGAAATGCAAGCATCAGAAGATAAATTGCAGTCTATTTCCGACAAAATTGGCGAGATTCGCCAGTTAGCTGTTGATGCAACTCACGCAGGGGCTGCTGGCAATACTTACTCGATTGGTGTATATGTTCGCGGACTACTCGAAGACATAATAAAAGATGCTAATGCTGATTTTAACGGTAAATTGTTGTTTTCCGGGACAAAATCTACTGTCGATTCTATTACTCCTGAGCCGCCACAGTCAAACAAATTCCCGTTTGAAATTGTTCAAGAGCAATCAACTCCTGATAACCCATCCGGTCTTAAAATTTATTTCAAAGGAAATTTCGAAGATAGAATTATCAATAAAGATTCCAAATCATCAGAAAAAATTAATGTTACAGCAGACGAAATGTTCGGTTCCGGAGGCATAGAATTTTTCGAAAATATAATCAAAGTGTATAACGTTCTTGCTTATAATCCCGATGGTTCACCTCGTCAGGCAACCGACCCACTATCCAAATTTGATGTCGAAAAATTAAATGACCTTCAAGCCAAATTAGCTGTAACAAATGAGAATCTGAACAACTTGACTGCTCAGATTTCTGCAAGACGCAATCGAATGGAAAATATATCTTCTCAAATGAGTGAGGAAGTAATTAGATACAAAGAACTTAAAACTGTAAACGAAGATACTGATTATGCAAAAGTTATAATGGATTTACGATTAGAAGAAATTGCTCTGCAATATTCCTTGCAAATTGGTTCTAATCTTCTTCAAAAAAGTTTAATGGATTTTTTAAGTTGATTTTTCAATATTTTTTTTGTTTTGTAGTCTAAAACTTATCTAAAGTTGAATTAATATATAATTGAATGAAATCTAACACATTGCTGGGTATAATTGCTGGGTTGATAGCAATTTTTGGCGCTTACTTTTGGGAAGGGGGCGGTAGCTCCACCCTTTTTATGTTGCCAGCAATGTTGATTGTGTTCGGAGGAACGCTTGCAGCAGGATTTGCGGGAAGTTCGTGGGAAGTGTTTAGTAATATACCTCGTGTTCTACGCGCTGCTTTCTTTCCACGACAATATGACGTAAAGAAAATTATTAACCAAATCGTTTCCTTTTCTGCAATTTCTCGCCGTGAAGGTATTTTATCGTTAGAAGATAGACTGAATAAAGTCGAACATCCTTATATGAAGAAATTTTTCCAGGCTTGCATCGATGGTGCCGACCAGGATACTTTAATGCAAATTTATGAAGCAGAAGTCAATTCCATTTCTGAACGCCATAATACATATATAACGCTATTTAACAAACTTGGTGGATATTCCCCGACTATGGGTATTATTGGCACAGTTATGGGGCTTATCCATACATTAGCTTCTGCTGGTTCCGACCCTAACGTATTGATTAGACATATTGCAACTGCCTTTATTGCGACTATGTGGGGGATTTTAATGGCAAATATCGTATGGTTGCCAATTGCTGATAAATTGCAAAATCTACACAACAAAGAAATGTTTCTGCTTTCTGTGATAATCGATGGTGTCCGTTCAGTCCAAACTGGTGAAACTCCAACTGTAATTCAAAACAAGCTTGCAAGTGCTTTCCCACTTCCTACTCAGGAAAAAATAACTTCAGTCAAACCATCGATTAGTATTGCTCCTACTATTCCAGACAATTCTAACTCAACCTCGAATATTTCAGTTTCTAATAATCCCATAAATGAAACTGCAAGTTAATTCGTTTTGTTTATCATAAGATATTTTAATATTTTTGCTATAAGAAATGTTTAAGGTAATTGCAATATTGCAAATAATTTGTATCTTTACTTCAAATATTGGAGTAAATGTATATCTGCATTATTGCAATTCAACAAACTCAGTGGTTGTTGCTTTATCTGCTGATGCTGCTACTTGCAAGGACCACATTTGTTGCGACCACCATCATCATACCAATCCAAAAGACAATCATTCAAATTTATGTTGCAATCATTTGGCAGAAAGCAGTAATAATTTGCTCGCTTTCAAAGATTTAGAATGTTGCCAAAATGGTGAAAAATACCTTGTGCTTACTGAAAAATCCTTGCAAAATAATAATTTCTCAAACCATACATATAATTTCACTCATAAAGTCGATTACAACTTACCTTTTTATTTTAATGTTATTGTTCCCGAATTCTACGTCTCTGAAAGCTTCGATTTTTATAAATACCTAAAACAAAAAACAATATTCTCCTCAATTTACTTCTCATCTAATTTAATTTAGTTCTCCTTATTCAATTTTGGTTTATTGAACAAATCTTTTTCGATTTTGTTTATTATTATTTAATTAAGGAGAACTAAAAATGAAATTCATAATAAATCTATTGGCTTTATTGTTCATTTTTCATTCAAATTTGCTTTCAGAAACAATTTCTGGAAGGGTATTTGGACTGGATGAAAGCAATCAAAAAAAGCCTCTCCCAAAAGCTTCGATTGCAATCATTGGAAGCAATCAAGGAACGTTTACTGATAACAACGGCTATTTTAAAATAGAATTGCCCCCAAAAGCGCACTTTATTGTTGTTAGCTACGTTGGTTACGAACGCGACACCCTGCACGTTCACGATTATCACGGTGAAATTGAAATTGTTCTTACACCAAGTTTAAAAACCGAGACTATTAATGTGGTTGGCGAAAAATCTGCTATCGAAATATCGCATTCAAATGCAGTGAAAACAGAGACAATTACTTCAAAAGGTTTGCACAAAGCAGCTTGCTGTAATTTAGCAGAAAGCTTCGAAGTAAGTCCATCGGTCGATGTCGAATATAGCGATGCAATTTCTGGTGCAAAACGAATACAGTTGCTCGGACTTGCTGGTAATTATTCTCAAATACTGATTGAAAAAATACCATCTCTTCGAGGATTAGGCTCTATCTATGGTTTGTTGTATGTCCCCGGACCCTGGATGGAATCGATTCAAGTCTCAAAAGGTTCAGCCTCAGTTACAACCGGATTTGAATCTATCACGGGACAAATAAATATTGAATACAAGAAACCTGAAAATTATGAACCTACTCATATCAATGTTTATGGTGATGTGATGGGGCGAAGTGAACTGAACACATATCATACTTTCCGTATCGATGATAAAATTTCAACAATGCTACTTGCTCACGCTAATTACTATCAAAACACTATTGATAAAAACAACGATTCTTTTATTGATAAACCCAAAGTATCAATGCTGAATATCCAAAACCGCTGGAAATATGAAGGTGAAGTTTTCGAATCTGTTACCGGTGCGCGTGCATTAATTGAAAATCGTGAAGGTGGTCAAAAAGGCTATTTCAATGGCAATAATGCTAATTTTTACGGAATTAAAGTTAAAACTCAAAGATTCGAAGCATTTACAAAAAATGGCTTCATCTTTAGCGATGAACCTTTTTCCAGCCTTGGAACTATTGTATCATTTACACACCACAAACACGAATCAAACTACGGGAAAAGATTATACAACGGCGAACAAAACTCTTTCTACACAAACATCCTTTATCAATTTGAGCCTTTTGAGGAAAACGGTCTTACCTTAGGCACAAGCTACCAATACGATAATTATATTGAACATTTAGATAACGTATCAATCAGTAAATACGAATCTATTCCGGGTGTCCTTGCTGAATGGAATTTCGGTAGTATTCACGATTTGACAATTTTGCTCGGATTTAGAGCTGATTTCCCAAATGGTTATAAAACATTCCTTACTCCAAGATTTCACTTACGCTATGCATTAGACGAACTAACAACAATTAGAGCTTCCGCTGGCAAAGGGTATCGTCTTGCTCACATTTATGCTGAAAATGTCGGCTTTCTTGCAAGTGCCCGTAACTTTATCGTAGATGAAAAACTAAACCCAGAAGAAGCCTGGAACTACGGATTAAATATTTCTACTGTTTTAAATCTTTTCGGGACTAACTTTACTATAAACGCTGAATATTATAGAACCGATTTTATTAATCAAGTTATTGCTGATTTAGACCGTTCTCCAAATGCTATTCATTTTTATAATCTTGATGGTAAATCATACTCTAATAGTTTTCAAATTGACCTCCAATTTGAGCCTATTCAAAAATTAGTTCTTACTACTGCATATAGATTAAACGATGTGAAGACTACTTATAATGGGAAATTAGAAAAGAAACCACTTCAAAGTCCGCACAAAGGCTATTTTAATCTTATGTATGATACACCCGACAATGGCTGGAATTTCGATTTGACGGTTGAGTATAATGGTGGTGGAAGGCTCCCGAACACTGAACAAAACCCTGAAAACCTCCGTCTTGCCAAAAATTTCCCTGATTTTACAATTGTAAATGCTCAAATCACTAAGCGATTTAAGCTTCTTGATATTTATTTTGGTGGCGAAAATCTTACAAACTTTGTTCAGAAAAATCCAATTTTAGATGCACGAAATCCATTTTCCAATCACTTCGATAGTTCGATGATTTCGGGTCCTATCGTTGGTCGAATGTTTTATGCAGGCGTTCGTGTAAATTTTAATTAGAACTTAATTTTCGTGTTTTATTGGCGATGTGAAAAAGACAAATTGTTTTGGAAAATTCAAATGTTTTTTGAATACCTTCGGAAGGTTTGAAACCTTCCGAAGGTTCAAAACAGGTAATTTTGAAACCGCCGATTACTTATTGAGTTTTCTAATTGGGCAATCTAATGGGTTGTTTTCAGAGCAATCTTTGTTACAAGGAATAACATATAATCGGGTTATTGAATTTGAATATATGTCTTTAATTTGCATATCGAAGCGTTTTTCTAACTCATATTTTTGCTCAATTGTAAAATCATAGGGCAGAACTACTTCTATTTCTACAAGGAGCAATCTTCCCGCCGAACGAACTTGCAACCTCCTAAATTCACAATAATTTTTGATATTATCAACGACAACTGATAAAATATTGAACTGTATTTCGTCGCTTGCAGGTTTGTCGATAAGAATATCTATTGCAAACTTAATATTAGAAATTGGTATTAAAAATAAATACAACGATAGAATTCCCGCCAGTACCTTATCTAAATAAATCAAGAATTCTGCTTTATCTGCTTGATAGAATAGTATTGCAATTGAAATAAACATAAAACTCACAAAAAACATTATTAAAGTATTCTTCCAAACAATGAAATTGTATATTAATTCACGATTTTTTGTGCTGAAGCTTAAATTTCTGTCAAATACCTTTTTAAGGAAAATAATAATTATTGAACTTAAAAAAACAAATCCAAGAAGGAATAATAACTTATCAATTTTGATTAAACTTGTAGAAATATTAGAAATAATTTTTAAGTGAATGGTAATTAAAGCAATTATCAAAGATAAAAAGAAATGCACAAGAATAAACAAACTTTCAAATTTTGTATATCCATATTGAAATAAATAATCGGGGTATTGGTTTTTATTACTCTCCGCAAAGAAAATTGTCAGGCAATATGCAATAGTTATTGATAAACTTAATCCAAGCACTATTAAAGAAACTTGCTGGGAAAATACACCCACACAAATATTAGATATACATATCAAAAAAAGAATGCCGACTGTCAGTATAATTCGGCGTAAAGTATTTTTTTTAGAAGTTGTAAACTCAAAATTAGTATTAATTCCCATTAGCTGCCATTAATAATCCAAAATTGCTTAATAATAGTGAACATATATTTCAAATTAAGTTTTTTTTTGCTATTTTAATAATATTAATTTAATTTATTGCTTCAATTATGGATTACTTCAATGAAAAGACCTATATTTGCAATATTCCTTGTGTTGTTTTTGGCATCTTGCTCAAATAGTAACGATTCGAACGAGCCTATTATTTCAGATGATAAATATCTATTCAATGTAAAAATCGGTAAAATGTGGATATACGAAAAAAATAACGTAGAAGCTTCATTTACTGTTACTAATTTTGAAACAAGCGAATGGGTAATTCAATTCTGGGACACTGTTCCGAAATCCAAATTACCTACCTATACATTAGAATGGAAGGAACTCGATAATGGGTTTCCTCGTTATACAGAATTTGGGCTTGCCGTTACTGATAGCTCATATCTTTTCGGGACAAAGAAACACCCTTTCGTTTCGCCCAGCTTCCCATCTGATTTTTTTGTGTTTATGTTCGAAATTCCCAAAAAACTAAATGATTTTCATTCAAAGCAAATTGAATTTAACAAAAACATCGGTTCAGAAACTTTATTCTGGAAAAATACTTATACTTTTACTAAAAGCGAAAACATCATTTTCAATAATTTGTCGATTAGGCGATGGAATTTGCTGTTTGTTGCCGAACGCAAAAGACCTACTCCAACAATATACAGTGAAGATTTTGTGTTTCTCGATAGCATAGGAATTTATTCTTTCAGAAATTATTTGTTGAAAAAAGTCGAAGAATAATATGAACGAATTGCAATTGCAGAAACGATTGCAAAAATTGCTTTCAGAACCTTCCCGAGTGTGGATTACTGAAAGTGGGAAACAACTTCAAGTGCTTTCTCCTGGAAGAATTAACCCATACGAAGGACCTGATTTCACTAATTTTGGTGTCCTGCTTGATGGCAAAATTGTTACAGGAGAAGTCGAATTCCATAAAAATTCATCTGATTGGCTGTCCCACAATCATTCGATTAATCAACTGTATAAAAATGTATTTTTGCACATTGTTTGTTGCAATGATGTAGTTTTAAATGGAGATTTCGAAACACTTGTCATTTCCGAAAATGAAATTGAAGCTACAATCATTGATGAAAATGTTGATAAAGACGAAATCTTAAATCAAATACTTGATTTGCAACATTACGCATTAGTCAGAATTTTGAGAAAATCTGCCGAAATTATGCCACTGCTGAATAACCACGATATTAAGGAAGCTCTCAGAATTGCAACGTTCAATTTTTTAGATAATTACAGGCAAAGAAGACGCAGACCTGTTTATGACAATAAAAATTTCAATGATATTCTTGATAATTTAGACAATTCACTTATTATTCCTTTCTTGAATAAAATCAAGAATAATGAAGTGTTTGATATCTTCCTGAGTTTAGTTGATATAATGAAATCTAAAATTTCTAATGAAGGTGCCGCACTCAGAAGAGAACTTGTTTTAAATGTAGTCTTGCCGCTTTCAATATGCCTTGCTGATGATGCAGCACGTGTAAGTTTGCTAACGTGGTTTTGGTCAACACCAACTTTGAACATCTATGGCAATTTAACACGCCATTTTCCACACATAGAGCAAAAATATCTCTGGCAGCAACAAGGAATGCTCGAATACCTTCGTTGCAAAGGAAATGCAGAGGAATTTCCTCCCAATCCCTTATCTCAATATAAGTTCGAGGAAGTTCTTGATTTCTATTCTGTTGGTTTGTCTCGTAATAAATAATTATTTTCTTACGTAAATCGGATATATTTCAAACGAACCATCATCTAATTCTAAACGAATATAGTATAAACCATTTGCAACAGGTGTTCCATCTGCCAATCGTCCGTCCCAGAAATCGCAATATGCAGTGTTCGGCATTCGATAAGCATATTTTTGTATTTCACGGACTAATCTATTGCTCTGGTCAAATATTCTGATTTTTACGTAAGTTTCTTTTGATACCTTATACACCAGTTCCATCATTTCCCCAAGTCGCATTGGATTTGGAGCAACAGAAATTATGTATTTCGGTTGAAATTTCGAAATCACAGTGTCAATTATTATGCAGTTTTCAGCAGCGCAAAAACGAATGTATAACGTGTCGGGCGTGTTTAATGGGACATTCCATTTATATTGCTCCTTGCTTGCTGCAAATTTGTCCATTTCTGAATATTTATTGCCATCAGTAGAAATAAGAAAATGTAAGCTATCAATTTCAGATGGAATGTCGAGAACACTCCACTTGAAGGTAATAGTCGGGTCGCTGGTTGAAGATGTATCCCACGTTATTGGAAATTTTGCTGGCTTAATTGGCAAATTCAATACATTTGTGGTATCAACATAGCTACCTTTATGAATTTCGAGCTTCATTAAATACGATAAATCCGCAATTTTTTCTGAACAGTTAAATGTTTCCAAACAAGGGATTGTCAATCTTGTGTCAA
This sequence comes from Bacteroidota bacterium, assembly GCA_022707965.1. Classification (GTDB taxonomy): domain Bacteria; phylum Bacteroidota; class Ignavibacteria; order Kapaibacteriales; family UBA2268; genus JAKIZO01. The sequence goes on along the minus strand of JAKIZO010000020.1, from coordinate 22,826 downwards.
ATCTATTGTTTGTTACATCAGCAACGCCAACATCATACCAATTTTGTCCATCATTCGATACATAGAAAATAACACTATCAACGCAAGATGCATTTCCCGCAATATTCATCGACGAGCCGCTAACAAGCACTAAATCATTTATTTTATCAATGTCGACTGCTGGTCGGTTAAATGTTAGTATAGTTGTAGTATCGAAGTTAACCGTTGGATTAGTTTCCGATGCAATAATTAAAAAACCACTTCTTCCAATAACTTTTTCGTTTACAACAAAGTTATAATTAACTATTGAAGCAGAATTGTCTATGTTTCTAATTAATGTATCAATCGATACAATCGAATTATTCCGAACTTCTGCAAATAGCAACATTGCTCTTGCAGTGCTTGAATAATTCTCCCAGGAAATCTTCACTGTATCATCAGGGCAATATTCTCTTTGCAAAGCATTAGCAAATTTCGGTGATAAAACTGCTATCGTTTGTGGAATTGGTGTGCCAATCACATAAGTCGAATCAAAAGTAGTAACAATTATATCATTACGTCCATCGCCATCGATGTCTGCAATTGCAATATTTGAGATTGTTTGATTTGGAAAATTCCTTGTAAATACAGTATCGAAAGGCATCCCCAATCGGAATTCAAGAGAATTATAATCTCTCATTCTCAAAACAATAAGTTCCGAACCATTAACAAGGAAAATTTCGTCCTTGCCATCATTGATATCGCCATCGAAGTCATTTACTGCTGCAACCCACCCGTTTATTCTCTGGCTTGCGATTGTATCAAACGGGAAGAGATACTCGCCCGGAGGTGAAGGCTTGTCAATTTCGGGTCCACTGTTGTATCTCAATACGAATAATTTGCTTCCTGCATACGCAAACTCTTTTGATGACTGAGTTACAACTATTTCGTTGCCTCTATTGTTTGGGAAATATGGCAGCCATTCATTTCTTGGATTTCCATCCACATTCCCAACTGCAACCGACCAAAAATGATTTTGCTCACCTGTGAAACTTGGTGGAAGGTATGGTGGTTCGGTAATTTTATTTGGTGAAGTCAAAGCATTCCCATTCAAATCGAACAAATGTATTCTGGATGTCCCGTTCGAACTATTTAGCCCATTATATTCTTCCAACACAAGTATAAACATACTATCCGATGGCATCGCATTATCAGTAATATTGACAAACATTGGTCTAATTCTTGGGCGAGTTCCTTTTGTAATCGTGCTTAAATCAATCATTGGGAAATTTTCTACTAAGAACGAACCCGATAAATCAATGCTTATTAAGTAAGGTTTGTTTGCATAAGTGCTCCCCGTCAGAACGCTATTGTTTGGGATTGGTCTATCGGTAAGATTTGGTGTTGGATAGTTAGGCAGCAACATTAACGACCGACCGAGGATTTTGTTAGTTATGGAAGGTTGCCCAATATTAACTTCTGGACCAACTGTTATACGATTTACAATATCATCGCCAATGTCTGGCATCGGAAAATTTGAAATAATATTGGAAGTCGAAAACTGAGTGAACCCACGTAAAAACGGTGCCTCAAAGAAAAACTGATTGCCAATTTTAGGATTTGCCATATTAAAAGTTGCATATAAAGTAAACTCTTCGCCACTTTTCTTTGAAAAAATCGGTTTAAGCGATGCCGAAACATTTGGATAGTTCGCACTGTTCTTCAAATTCATAGAAAACCGTCGCAATATCTTTACTCGCTGTTCCTGATGGTCGTATCCAACAATGAAAGCAACCGCTAAGCTATCTTTGCGTTCAGCTTCAATTGTCTCCATTCCAAGCACAACTGTTGGCGATGAAAAAGGAAAATCTGTTCCTACGAAACTGGTATCTAATAGTGCAGAAATATTGATTACTCCATATAGTTCTTCGGGGAGTTTTTCATTTACAAGCACTTTTCCGCTACCGTCGATAATAACAATTCTATCACCTACTACTGCTGCCATCTCATTGGGTGCAAATGGCATATTAGGAAAAATCTTATTGTTCGCAACAATATTTCCAATTAACGGCTGCACATCACCTGCAATATGCGGAGTAATCCATTTTATTTGCAATGAATCGAAATATTGGCGACCTGAGCGCGTTTCGACATTTCTTGTGCCTTCGGTATTCCCGTTAATATACCTCCAATTTGCAGGGCTGGCTGAAAATTGTGCATAAATTGGTGAATAATCTACAATATAAATCATCAAAAGCAATATTATTAAATAGCTTCTTTCTTTGAAAAATAAATGCAAAAATTGTCTCATTTATGCATCCTGACATTATTAATTTTAACAATAATAAAATTGTATGCATAAATCACGCCAATCTTTTGAAATTTCATCAATTATTTGAAAATATCGAACATTTTTTGTGTTCTATAGTCGAATATCTTGTTTAGTTGTTTCTTTACAAGCCAGTTCCCGAATACTTTCCCAGCTATTCCGAAAGGTATCCTGTAATGCACAATGTCCGTCATTTCTATTCCACCATCTACCTCTTTAAAAATATGCTGATGGTGCCAGAACTTATATGGTCCAAATCTCTGCTCGTCAACAAAAAAGAATGGTTTGTTCACCTGTGTGATTTCGGTTACCCAATCCATACGAATTGACAGCAAAGGGCTAACTTTATATTGAATAATTAGCCCAGGATATATCTCCTCGGGCAATTCTGTCAATATCACGAAGTTCATTTCGCGCGGTGTGATTACCGATAGATTCTTAGGATTTGAGAAAAAATCCCAACATTCTTTGATGTTCGTTTTCAAAACCTGCTTTCTAATAAATGATTCTAAATACATTTTAACCTACCTTATGGATAAAACATATATTTACACGAAAAATCTAATATTATATTTATAACTAAACATTTGTCATTAATGATAGATTTTAGTTAACTCTTTTGAAACAATTAGTATTTTTTTTCGTAATTTTCGGTAAATAATTGCAGTTTATTCGCATATAAGGGTATTTCCTTGAAAAGAAGTAGCACTTCATTCTATTATAAAATTGCACTTATTGTCATTGCAACTTTTTTTATAGTTGTTTCTTTTTATAATTTTTTCTATACTATTTCGCTTCCTACCGATGAAAATATATTCGCTGAACCCGCCTCAAAGTATTATATAATCCGAAATATCCAGGGGATTGACCAAAATGAACAGGTAAGCGTAGGCGATTTGATTATTAAGTTAGATGATAAATACATCGATTCAATTTTGCAAATTAATCAATACATTTTCAATAAAACAAAACAAGCACCTATAAAATTAACAGTATTTTGTTTCAAAGAGCTGAAAACAAAAAATGTAACCGTTAATAGAGATAGTCTAAAACATACATTCTTCATCAAACTTCCCTCTGCTGCATTTGTTACAAGTGTCGCTCCTGGCGGTGCATCCGATAGGGCAGGGCTGAGGCCTGGCGACATCATTACTAAAATCAACGGCAATAATTTCTCCACTGTTACCGAAGCAGATTATCTTTTGAGAAATTCCAGTATGCCCGAAGTTGAATACGAAATATTACGTGAAGGTCAAACATACAAATTAACCATCGAACTTGCAAAATTCGGCATTTCTTTCACACACATTATCTATTTCTTAACAGGTTTGTTATTTATTGCATTCGGTTTTTTCATAGGCTATTATCGAATTGATTACTTTATTGGGCGGTTATTGGGTTTTGCATTCCTGATGGTTGGATTTGCAATTACGGGAAAATTAAATCCCGTTTTTTCTCTTGGGTATAAAATCAATTTAATCCACGTTATTATTCTTGCCCTGGCAAATCTTTCGGCTATCTATGGCTTAGCATTTCTTATTCATAGTCTTTTTTATTTCCCCGTTGAGCTAAAGCAATTAGCCGAGAAAAATAGAAAAATTATATATTCTCTCTATATTTTAGGTTCTGTCTTTTTCCTGTGTGTATTGATACCTTTAGTTTTTCAAAAACTGTATTTTTTATGGGTCATTTCTTCTTATGGATTAGGAATTTCTTATATTGTTATTTTAATTATTCTTCTATTCAAGATTAAAAAGTCCAAACTAACCAAACAAATGCAATCAATTGGCAGACCTATTTATTATTCTATATCAATAAATATTGCAGTCGTTTTAATTATTCCTATTCTTGCATATTTCCAGTTGTATTATCTTACTTATATTAATCTTTTGCTCTTGCTTTTGCCTCTTTCTTATGTTTATACTATTGGAAAATATCGTTTATTAAATTTAGATTTAAGAATAAGAAAGAACAATCAATACATTATTTCTGTTTTCTTGTTACGGATTGCACTTTTTGCCCTGATATTTGCTTTTATTTGGTTTGTTGCTCATATTGATTTGAATTATCCGAACTTACATTTTACAGGTACTTCAATTGAAGTGTTGGAAAAACCATTAAGCGAAGCAAACAGGCAATTTTATAATACTACTTTGAGCATAATTCTCTCTATTTCTTTTATTTTCCTGCTTCTTAAATTTTACAATAAAACATTGGAACTAATAAATAGGAAATTTTATCGCACTATTTTTGACTATAAAAAACTTACACTTGACCTTAATAATATCATTGAAAAAAATATAACGATTGATGATTTCATTCAAACTATATCTCAAAAGTTAAAGAATTATCTACATCTTAATAAAGTGTGTATTATTCTATTAGACAAATTTCAATCAAACTGCAATTCAGAAATATCCAGCGACACTTTAAATTATGTTTATGAAAACGCAAATGAAATTACAAATTTAATTGGCGGGACTGATAGTATATTACGAATAGAATATTTGCCTGAAAATTGGCAACAGGTCTTTCAGAAAGAAGGTTATTCTGCAATTGTTCCTCCCAAACACAAGGACAAAATATACGGTTTCGCTCTAATTGGCGAAAAATTGTCCGAAGCCCCAATCGATAGCGAAGATTTCCACATTATTATGTCTTTTTTAAATCAGGCAGTTGTTGTTATTGACAACATAAAACTATATGAGGATTTGGCTTCTCGTGAACGTATGCGGCACGAACTCGAACTTGCTCGCAAAATACAGTTATCCTCTTTGCCTCATAAATTGCCCGAAACTGATAATATTAAAGTTGCTGCAATTACCATTCCTGCCTATGAAGTTGGTGGAGATTTTTACGATTTTATTAATGTTTCCGAGGATGGTTTCACTGCTATTATAGGCGATGTCAGTGGGAAAGGTGCCTCTGCTGCATTATATATGTCCAAAGTTCAAGGAATTATTCGCACTTTATCCGAATTCTCTCTGCAACCCAAAGAATTATTGATAAAAGCAAATAAATTGCTCTATAACTACATTGAAAAAAATGCATTTATTTCTGTTCTGGTTGCAAAAATTCATTACTCTCAAAGCAAATTATCAGTTGCTCGTGCTGGTCATCTTCCTCTTATAGTATTTTCCAGCAAAGAAAAACGAGTGCTTGAAATCAAACCCAAAGGAATAATTTTAGGGGCAAGTTCAAATGATTTTTTCTCTGCAAATATTGCTGAAGAAACTTATAGTTTCAGTCCTGGTGATATTTTGCTTATGGCTACTGATGGTGCAATCGAAGCCCGCAACAACGACGATGAATTTGGCATAGAGCGATTAAAAGCATTAGTATCGCATTTCAGATACTTAAATCCCGAAGACCTGCTAAATTATATTTTAAGCGAAATATATCGTTTCTCTGGTAAGGATTATTTTGAAGACGATTTATCTTTAATTATCATAAAATTAGTGTGAAAACTAACTCAAAATACTTAAATTATATAATATGAAAGTTGCGTCCAAAATATTACTTTTATTTTTAGTTTGTTTCACATCATTATTTAGCCAAACTCGTGAAAAAATACATATCGAACAAAAAGGCAGTAGAATATTAATCTTTGTGAATGATTTATATACCAATTGTGCTTCCAAATACTCTTCCGATATTGACATCCAGGATAATAATATTTATGTTTCATTTTTCGATATTTCAAATCAAAAAGCAAGGTGCAATTGCTATATTGATTTAACAATTCAGTTAAATCAAATCCCGTCGGGTGAATATAAATTATTTGTGCAGAAACGTGAATTTAAGAAATTTGGTTACGCCAGAGATACTACGACCACTCTTTTTACTCAAAATATCAAAGTCAGGTCTAACAACACAAGAATTATGGCTTCGAATTCAATTGAACAATCTGATTGCAAAAAATCGCAAGAACGAACAAAAAATGAACCTGAAACAAATAAAGAAGTCATTGTAAATACAAATTCATCTGCTTCTGCAATCACATTGCTTTTCGACCTACCCGAGGATGCTGATATCAACGTTCAACTTTTCAATATGCTTGGCAAGCAAATTTTCTCTGCTAACAAAAATGGATTATCCAGAGGAACAAACAGCGTTACCTTTTCGGTAAAAGATTTGAACACGGGAATTTATATTGGCAAAATTACTACAAATAGCGGTCAAACATATAATTTCAGACTGAACTGGTCTAAATGACGAGTTTTTTAACATATTTTGCTATTGCAAGCGATGCTGTAAGTCCTGGCGATTCTATCCCAATGAGATTAATAAAACCCTCTAAATTCCTTTCAGTTTCATTTTTTATATAGAAATCTCTAAATTGTTCATCAGGTTTTTGCAATTTTGGGCGTATTCCTGCATAATCGGGCGATAGCAAATCAATAGTTAACCCCTCGATGTAGCTTTTCCCCGAATTATAAAACTTTTCTGCCAGATGATTTGGCACATCATAATCTATTTGTCTTGAATTCAGAAATAAAGTGTCAGGACCCAATTTAAGACCGCCGTTTAAATCCTTAGTAAGATGAATTCCTAAACCATAAGCACTATCGCTTACTGGATAAACCAAATGTTTTGTTTCAAATTTACTTGAATTTATCTTAAAATAATGTCCTTTGCAATAATTTAGTTGTAAATCATTATCATTAATCCCAACAATATTTGCAACTTCATCAGATTGAAGCCCGGCAGAATTTATTACGATTGCAGATTTTAATGAGAAAATATCCCCTTCGTTTGACTTTATCAAAACTTCAAATCCATTGTTTATTTTTTCTATGCCAATTACTTCCGAATTGTATGAAAATAGTGTCCCATTATCGATAGCCAGAGCTTCCAGGCATTTCATAAAACTGTGCGTATCAATAATACCCGTATTTTTCGAGAGAAAAGCACATTGAGAATTTATACAAGGAGCAAATTCCTTCAAATACTTATCGTTCACGAATTCAATTTCTTGAACACCATTTTCCCTTGCATTTTCAAATATTGAATGTAGTTTTTCTTCTTGCTCATTTCTAATTGCAATTACTAACTTGCCAATTTTTTGGTGTGGAACTTTATATTTTTCTGCAAATTCATATATTAATCTATTCCCTTCTATACAAAGTTCAGTTTTTAAAGAATTTTTGGGGTAATAAAGTCCTGAGTGAAGCACTTCACTGTTTCTTGAACTTGTTTCCCAACCAAAAGACGGGTGCTTATCAAGCACAACGCAAAAAAAATTGCTGGAGAGTTCCTTAGCGATTGCTAAACCAACTACCCCAGCACCAATAATGACTATGTCTGCAAACATCTTATTAATTCTGGTTTTTCAGTGCCATTTTCAAGGATGCATTTAAAGGGAATATCAATTCAGATATTTCTTTGCCGATAGCACTAATAGGCAATACCTTGCAATTGATACCCGATTGAACCACAGCAGTAGGCATCGAAGGAGCCGTCGCTGTTGCTGGGTCCTGAACTATCACGTTGCCTTTGACAGAGGCAATGTGTGCCGCACCCTGAGCCCCGTCTTTTCCTAATCCCGTTAAAATTACTGCAATACTATATTTCCCAAAAGCTTCTGCTACGCTTCTAAATAATGGGTCTGCTGCTGGACGAACGAAATTTTCTTTCGGTCCATCATCAACCGTAATTTTATATGTTTTGGGGTCAATTCGCATATGTTTATCGCCAGGAGCGATATAGATATTATCAGGTTCGGGAATAATCCCATCGTATGCTATCGTTACATTGAAAGCGGTTTCGCGCTGCAAGCGTTGGGAGAATGTTTCAAGCATCCACGATGGTCCGTGCTGAACAATGAAAAATGGAGCGTTAACTTTTTCTGGCATTTTCTTAAATAGTTCAATTAATGCAGGAGGTCCGCCCGTGCTTGTTGCTATTGCTACCGCCACATAGGGTGGATTTACATCAAGCTCTCTTGTAACTGGAACAACTTCAATATCATCGGCAGTCTGTTGGTGCCGTGCAAGCCCATCCTTCAATCTAACGAGCAATTCCTCAACTTCAATGGGTTTGGCAATGAAATCATCAGCCCCTGATTCCAGCGCATAGGCGCGAGCACCTTCGCTCACAAGAGCTGTAATCATCATAATAAATGGAAGTGGTTTGACGTTTGCTCGCATCCTTCGAATGAGTTCTATCCCATCGACTTGTGGCATCATCCAGTCTGTTAATACCGCATCAAACTTTTCTCTTTCCAGATGCTTGATGGCTTCCAGTCCGTTGTTTGCAACTACCACTGAATATCCCGCCTTCGAAAGTATCCTTTTGAGCAAAATTGAATTTGTGAGTTCGTCCTCTACTACTAAAATTTGTTTAAGTTCAGGCATAATTTATCTAATATTTGTTAAAATCAATATTTTCAAAAACGCAAGAGTAATCAATTTTATTTTATTTGCATTTTAATTTAGTGATAATATTTTTTTTCCTATTTTTGCAAATATAATAATGTTTATTAATAATTAAAATTATTATGAAAAAAAATCTCTTTATCTTTTTGTTCTTTTTAATTGCATTTTCTTTTGATGCAACCTCTCAAACGAAATTTCTTGTTAGTGAATATAGAAATGTTTCTGGGAATACTCAAGGTGAATGGATTGAATTATTGGTGATTGAAGACAATGTTAGCATTGTCAATTATTACTTGCGTGATAATTCTGGCGATGGACTATGGATGGGAGGCGTTCGTTTCAAGGATGTCCCGCTTTGGAGAAATTTGAGGAAAGGAACTTGTATTTTGATATACACAAGAAACTCAAGTGGCGTAACAAATGACCTTGACGCAGAAGATGGATTTATTCGTCTTTCCGCTGAAAATGAAAATTATTTTGAACAAGTATTAGAAAACGCAGCTGACTGGGGTGCTTCTGCTCTTAACTTCAATCAAACAACCGAATGCGTTCATTTATTGGACAACAACAATAATCACCATCACGCACTTGCTCAGTCCGCAACAAATATGATTTTAACTGCTATTGCAACACTTCCATATCCAAAAGTAGTTCATCAAAACGATAATGCAGCAGCTGCCGTGCGTTTTTGGGGATATGGTGGTGGTCCTTACCATCAAGTTTCAGGTAGCGATTCAACAACTAATGTTGCCTATGGTGAAACTCCCGGCTATGCTAATTTACCGCCTAACCCATCTATTACACCAAAAAATCATTTCTACTGGCGTTCGCTCAGGCAACCTGAGTGGAATAACCCACAGCTTACAATTTCTCTTGTTAGCGAAGGTGTAAAATTGAGATGGAGTAGTGCAACTGATGCTTTCCCACAAGATAGATTTCAAGGATATTTGATTTTAAGACACCTGAAAAAAGATGATGCTAATGCTATTCTGCCGCAAGACGCTTATGTGTATAGCGAAGGTCAATTCTTAGGACCTTCTGTTGTTGTGGCAAATATTAAAGGAAGTGATATAACTGAATTTATCGATAAAAACTATGAATGTGATGTAGAGTATGTATATAGAATATTTGCTTACCGCTACTCGAATACAGGTGATGATACAGATAATAAACCTGAAAGAGGGCGTGGTCGTTCATATAACGAAACAAACTACTCGCGTGCTGAGATTAAAACACCCGAAGCCGGCAAAGTTTCAATAAAACTTTCTATTCCCGGCAAAACTACATTTTGCGTAGGCGATACAATTACCCTTTTTGCAAACGTTTCTGCGGGAAATTTCACCTATCAATGGCTCAACAACAACGTTGTGTTCTCAAATCAGAAAAAAGACACTATCTCTTTCGTTGTGCCAGGCGGAATTTCACGAATTGCGCTTAAAATTATCAATGAAATCAATTGTTCTACAACTTCAAATGAAATCGTCATTGAAGGTGTCGAAGTTCCAAAACCCTATTTAGCCCAAATCAAAGGTAAGAAGGAAGAAAGGATAATCAAAGACGAAACTATTTTTTACTGTATTGGTGATACTTTAAAATTAGTTGGAAATGCAGGAATTGCTTCTTCCGATGCTCAAATTATTTGGTACAAAGATGGTTTGCCCTGGATTGTTGGACAAAAAAATGTTTCAATTACTACAAGTGGCGTTTATTATTTCGAAGCAACAAATAAAAATGAATGTGGAAGGTCTTCTCCTATCATCACAGTTATTTTCAAAGAATACAACTTTGATGTAAATCCTAAAAGTTTAAACTTTGTTGTTGCAAAAGATGAAGATTATTTAGAGCAAACTATTACTCTAACCAATTCTGGCAATTCCACACTCGAAATTTCTCAGGATATGCTCATTATCCCTGTTTCTTACTCGATTGTTGAACCTAATTCCTTCCCAATATTAGTTCCACCGAATAAATCTATTCAGTTAACAATTCGTTTTGCTCCATCTGATTACAAACTTTATAAAGGAAGATTGATTTTTTCAACTCCATGCAACACAAAATTTGTGTCTGTTCAGGGATATAAAGATGCTGGCAAGTCGTTTTTATCAGCAGGCGACGAAAATATAGATTTAGGTAAATTCCTGTTTTGCGAGTTGCCTTCCGAAATTGATACTACTTTGAGTATTACAGCAATTGGAAATGAAAACATTATTACTGGTGCAGCTTCGCTTTCAAATTCAGTTGATTTTGTGTTAACAGCAAATTATCCTTCATCAGTAAAACCATTTGAAAGTTTCCCAATTAATGTGAAGTTAATTTCTAATCAAATCGGCACTTATCAAACAAAACTCTATATTCCTTATAAACCTGAAACTACTACAACCAATTTCGACACTCTTAAAATAAATATTACTGCAGAAATATATGAACCAATTATTAATTTTGACCCAAATATTAGTTTAAAAATTGAAAATTGCAATCGCGATACTATTTTTACTCTCAATTTAATCAATTCATCTCCTGACAGAATTGTATTGGAGCAATTCTATTCAAGCAATCTACAAATATTAGATTTACCAATTGAAATTGAGCCATTTGGTAGTGCTGATGTTTCAATTTACTTTCAACTAAATGATAACATAGAATACTTAAACGAAAATTTACGTTACGAGCCTTGTTCAATGGCACTCCCAATTAATATTGTTGCTGAATATGTCGGTATTATTCCTGTGCTCTCTTCAAGTTCTGTTGATTTCGGCACGTTATATTTTTGTCAATCACCTGTTGAAAAGGAAATCAACCTTCAAATTTTGAATTATAAATCTCCTGTTGAAATAAAACAAATAGAATATCAAAATAACCTATATTCTCTTGATATTCAGGAAAATCAATTCCTTCAAGAGACAAATTCCATCAAAGTTCGGTTGTCAAGCAATCAAATTGGACAACATTCATCGGTAATTTCTCTTGTTATTGGAGATTGTAATGATACAATTAGAATACCTGTAAATGCAAATCTTATTGACCTATCTTACGCTCTATCAACAAATATTTTAGATTTTGGAACTGTTCAACCTGGAAGCGAGGAATTGCGTACTTTTAGTTTTACAAACAATTCTGCTGATGATATCGTGGTTTCGGGAATTGATTTCCTTGATAACAGATTTGTAATTATTAGCCCAGCTTCATTCCCAATTTCTTTACGAAGTGGCGAAACTGTTTCATTCGAAATTAAATATGTTCCTCAGGATTTTGAAGAAGAATTAGAGACTTTTGCTTCGATTCAACTTTCTTCACCTTGTCAGATTTCGGAGATAATAAGTCTAAAAGGAAATAGTCCTAAGAAGAAGCTCACTATCAATGCCACTCTTGAATTACCGCAAGCAAAGGTCTTTGTTGAAGCAGGTAAAAAAGTTAAAATTCCCGTCAGATTTTACTCTACTGGTGCTAATACATTATCACAAGGTGAAATCAATAGTTTGAGATTTAATTTAGTATATAATCCAAAATTACTTTATCCTGAAACTATCTTACCCTCTGGTAGTATTGTCAATAATTACAATAATTTGACAATACGTGAAATTAGCACTGGAATTGCAAAAATAGAGATTACACCTAAAAACACTAATTTAATTAACGATGGCGAAATTTGTATGGTCGAATTTCTTGGTTTGCTTGGTAATTCATTTAATACTAATTTGACATTGGATTCAGTCGAAATTTTAAGCCCAAACGATTTTATTATTTCTAAATTAAATGGAGAAGTTGAAATAACAAGCAATTGCTTGCCAGAAAATAGAATAATTGATTATTCCGCAAAACCTGAAATTAAAATGATTTCCGATAATTACAACTCTCTCGAAATTGAAATTACAAAGGTAACAGACAATAATTCTGAATTACTGATATTTGATTTGATGGGGAACCAACTAATGAATATTAGCGGTATGAATAATAAAGCAGGGAAGTATAGATATATAATTGATAAAAATCAACTTGCAAGTGGTGTTTACGTGCTAACTTTTGTAGAAGATGGTGTTTCTGTAAGTAGAATTATCAATTTACGCAAATGAAAACTATTGCAGCAATAATTACTGTCCACAATAGGATTAGCTATTTAGAAAAATGCTTGTATAGCCTGATTAATCAAAGCGTTAAGCCTGATGAAATTATTATTTGCGACGACGGTTCTTATGAAAATGTAGCGGATTTTTTGAAATCTTTTTCAAAGCAAAATAACTGCTTGATTAAGTACGTTCGACAGGAGTTCAATGGTTTTAGAGTTGCAAGAAGTAGAAATAATGCAGTTTTATACAGCAAAAGTGATATTCTTGTTTTTCTTGATTCCGATGTGGTTATTACACAAAATTATATTAAAAGTATTTATGACTTTTTTCAATCCAATCATAAATACTTTATTACAAACTACCCTGTTAGACTGACGCAAGAACAATCTGATAAATTATCATTGGATAATATAGCTCAAAATAAATTTGACATCATTACGCTTAAACAAAAATTTAAGATTTTCAGACAATTTATTAAAGACTACTTTTATACCATTACAAACAAACTTAGAGGAATAAGTAAAAGATATTCTCCTAAGTTGCGTGGTGGATGTTTGGCAATCACGAGAGAAGATTTCTTTGCGGTTAACGGTTACGACGAAAGATTTATAGGCTGGGGCAACGAAGACGATAATCTTTCAAAACGTCTCTATATCTATGGTTTGAACGGAAGAAATATTGGTCTGCGAGAATTTCCTATTCACTTATATCATACACCATTCCATAACAATGGATATCGAAGCAATAAAAATTTAGCTAATGAGTTGAAAAAAGAGATTAATGCTGGTAATTTCTATACACCTTATGGTATGTTAAATAGATACCAAAAAGACGAAATATTCTATGCTGAATTCTAAAAACTCTGTTAATTAATTCTTGTTAATTAAATATAATATTGTTAATTTTAGGTGAATATTTGTAAATTAACTTTTGCAATTTGTAATTATTCATTGAATTTGATTGTTATTTTATAAATTTTAGGAGATTTTTTTATGAAAAGATTATTTACTTTTGCAATCCTTTTAGGATTGCTTGGTCTGTTCACCACTGCGAATGCAGATTCTCCTCGTAAGGTTCTCTTTCAGCACTTTACAAGTGCAAGCTGTGGACCTTGCGCTCAACTTGCTCCCGACTACTACAATTATCTGAAATCAAATTTAGACAAAGTAATACCTATTTCGTTTCACGGAAATTATATGCAAGATGTTATGGAAGACCATTATGGTGAAGCTGCTAGCGCTTATGCCAATTACTATGCTATTCAAGGTGTCCCAACTCTTGTCATTTCCGGTAACAAATACAAAAGTTCGCCCATCCCTGGAAATTTTTCGAGCATTGTTAATTCTCTCTCTGCAGAAAGTTCTCCTTTTACAATTAACATCCAAAGCTCCAAAACAGGTATTACCAATGACTTAGCTATTTCAGTTCATTCTTCTAAAAAATACTTGAATGATTTGTATCTTAGAGTTGCTGTTGTGGAAGCTTATCATTATTACGATAACGCCGGCACTAACGGAGAAAAGCATTTTTACTTTATAAACCGTAATATGCTACCTGATCCACAAGGTACTGCATTCAAAATTAGCAAGGACGAAACTAAATCATTTAATCTTTCTTATAATCTGCATCCTGAATGGCATCCCAATATGGTTTTTGTCGTTGTTTGGGTGCAAGATGACAGCAACAAAGAAATTTATCAAGCCGCATCGACACCTATTCCTGATTTAACAAATATTGAGAATAAGCCAACATTTTCTTTGCAAATCGTAACTGCTGAACCAGCAACCAAAGTAACAGAAATGCAAGAATATACTAAAATTTTCCAGGTCAAGAACACTAATAATTTCCCTGTGAAAGCTGCTTTCGTTATTGTTCCCGATATGAGTTCTATTCCTGATGATTGGAGCGTAGTAATTGATAAAAGTGAAGAAACAATCCCAGCGGGCGGAACTACTGAAGTAAAAGCTACTATCAATACAGGTGTAGAAAATGCTCTTGGAATTTTTACTCTTGGTGCAATTCCTTTGGAAGATTACGATTTACCCAAAAGTGCTATTAGCAGTATTTATATGCTTTCAGAAGGTGTAAAATACGCTATATTTAATTCTATGATGAGTATGTATGGACCACCTTTTTTCAAAATGGTGCTTGATCCTACAAATTATGGTGATAGAACTGCTTTACTGCCTTTTGTCCCTGAAATCACTTCTGTTTTCAAACCTGAAGATTTCGATGTTGCAATTTTCTCTACAACTACTCCTTATGGTTCGATAGCTTTCCTGTATCCCGATATGATTAATGCCATCCATAATATGCTCAACAATGGAAAAAATGTTATTGTTTTCTCTGATGCAAGTGGACTGGCGGCTCAGCATCCTCAAATGCCTCAACAATACTCATCTGCAATTAACAACTTTTTCACTAACACTCTGAAAATTCAATATGCCGGCACTCTTGGCTGGGTTCAAAATAGTACACTCTACCAATTCCGAGTTGTAGGATTACCAACTGATACTGTTGGACGAGATTTTTCTGCTAATTTCAATGGTTCTACTGTTTTATTTACACCATATACAGATTTCTTTACAATTCCTTCTGGTAGTCCTGCTGAAATGGTTTGCTACTATAACAACGACGAGAATCCTAATGATATGTCCAAAGTTGCTGGAATTCGTTTAGAAAATCCTAATGGCTCCAAAATCGTTTATTTTGGTTTTCCTCTCGAAGTAGCTACAAGTATTGCACCACAAAGAATCCTGCTTTTGAATGCTTTCCGCTGGTTCGTAGGAGAACAAAAAACACCACAACCTGAAATTGTTACTGATCTGACAGATATTGATTTTGAAACTGTTAAAATTGGCGAACATAAAGATATTACAATCGAAGTATACAATTTCGGTGATGCTGATTTAAAAATTTCAAAAATTGAAGTTCAGAATGATCCTGATGGCGTCTTTACAATATTAGACCCAGAACCTCGAACTGTCGAGCCTGATGGAATGACCTCATACACCATTCGTTTTGCTCCAAAAGAAGAAAAAGTGTATACTCTAAGCGAACTTGTGATTTTCAACAACGATAGAAATTATAAAACTTACACAGTTGGTCTTAAAGGTTCAGGAGTATTGCCAGAAGCTACCGGTCCAAGAGTTAAATTATCAGCTACAAGTGCAGATTTTGGTATAGTAGATACTGACAACTACTCTGATATTTCTATTGAAATATCAAATACTGGAATTCAAGACCTTGTTATTACTGAGTTGAGAATTGATAATAACGAGGATAATGTATTCGAAATTATCAGTAATCTTACAAATCCATTGCCTTCTTCTATTCCTCCTGCTGGAAAATATACTATGACAATTCGCTTTACTCCTATTAGCGACAAAATTTACAATGCTTTACTTAGATTTACCGCCAACACCCCTGAAAATCCTTACTATGAAATTCCATTAAGCGGTATTGGCAATATTCCTACAAGTGTAGTAGATAATTCTAATGATTTATTCGAAATCAAAGTTGGACCCAATCCATTTGCTAATGCTACAAACATCACCTTAGCAATCAATCACAATAAACCTGTAGATGCTCAAATCTTCTTGGTTGACATCTCTGGTAAAAAGGTTGAATCCATTGTAAATGGTACTATTGCCACTGGTTTGCATAATTATAAATTTGATGGTTCTGTTCTACCAAATGGAACCTATTATTTGATTTGCGACATTAATGGCAAGAGAACTGCTCTTCCTTTGATTATTTCTCGCTAATTAGCAATTCTCATATTCCATACAAAACGGCTGTCCCGAAAAAGGACAGCCTTTTTATTTGATTTATATTTCTCGATATAACAGGACAATTTTTTTGTAATTATTAATTTAGTTTGTAATTTTCATTTCGATGATTGTCAAAATGTCAAAACGTTTTTTGAGTATGAGAAAAAAGATTGAAGTTCTAAAAGCTGTATCTGAACCGAATAGAATAAGAATATTGATGCTTCTTATGAAAAAGCCTTTGTGCGTCTGTGAAATTACTTCTATATTAGGACTAAACACTTCAACTATTTCAAGTCATCTATCAGTTTTAAAAAATGCCGGTTTTATTATTGATGAGAAAGAAGGAAAATGGATAAATTATAAAATTTGCGATGAAATTGATGACTATAATTCTGCTGTATTAGATGTTATTTCTAAATATTTTTCTAATGAACCACAATTAATAAAAGATTTGGCAGAAATTGAAAATGCAAATAGATACAATTTAATTCAAATTGAGACAAATGGTAAAAGGTGCAAATAATGGATTGGAAAAAAGAAGGTAAAATTCTCCTGATTTTAGGACTTGTGTTTTTAGGTTTTTATTTTCTTCCTATTGGAGAACATCGTTTTGATAACGCTATTTTCGAAGCATTGTATTTAGCAAAATGGTACGCTCGCGAACACGTGATTTTTTGCCTCATTCCTGCTTTCTTTATTGCAGGTGCGATTGGAGTTTTCATTTCTCAACAATCTGTAATGAAATATTTAGGTGCAAAAGCGAACAAAGTGCTTGCTTATGGTGTTGCATCAATTTCTGGTAGCATATTGGCTGTATGTTCTTGCACTGTTTTGCCATTATTTGCGGGTATTTACAAAATGGGTGCCGGTATTGGTCCCGCTACTGCGTTTTTATATTCAGGTCCTGCAATAAATGTTCTTGCAATAATATTGACAGCGAAAGTTATCGGAGTTGAGTTAGGTGTTGCTCGTGCTGTTGGTTCAATTGCCTTCAGTATTATTATTGGTTTGATTATGCATTTTATCTTCCGAAAAGAAGAAGAGGAAAAGGCAATTCAACAGGCAGAGCTTCCACAACCAGAAATCAGGCATAAATTATATCATAATGTTGTATATTTTGGGTTGATGATAGCAATTCTTGTTTTCGCAAATTGGGGCAAAGCCAGCCCTGATGAAAAGTTCTTCTACTTTTTATTTCAAAATAAATGGTGGATAACATCTATTCTCTCTACAATTTTCGCCGTTGTCTTAGAAGTTTGGTACGAAGTAAAGTTAAAAAAAATAATTGCAGTTGTCATTCCAATTATTGCTTTATCAATTATTTTTTATGGAAATCCGCTTATTCCATTTTTAGCGGGTATTGTTGCATTAACCTACCTAACTAAAACAGGAAACGACGAAATGCAAGATTGGCTCTACCAAACCTGGGATTTCACCAAACAAATTACTCCACTGCTCTTGTGGGGTGTTCTTATCGCGGGCTTTGCTTTGGGTCGCCCTGGTAATGAGGGAATTATCCCATCTGAATGGATTTCTTTCCTTGTCGGTGGGAACTCCCTTGGTGCAAATTTCTTTTCATCTATTGTAGGTGCCTTTATGTATTTCGCTACATTAACCGAAGTTCCAATTGTTCAGGGATTGCTCGGCAGTGGAATGGGAAAAGGTCCTGCTCTTGCACTTTTGCTTGCTGGTCCTGCACTATCTTTGCCTAATATGCTTGTTATTAAAAGTATTATGGGCACAAAAAAAACATTAATATTTGTTAGTTTGGTTGTTATTATGTCTACCCTTACTGGATATATTTTTGGTTTGTTTTATTAATTTTGGAGAGTTATTATGCTAACAATTAAAGTATTAGGTCCAGGATGCGCTAAATGCGTTCGCTTGCAAGAAAATGTTCAGCAAGCTGTAAGCGAATTGAATATTGATGCTCAAATTGAAAAAGTAACCGAACTCGATAAGATAATGTCCTATGGTATTATGGCTACACCTGGTTTGGTTATAAATGAAAAAGTTGTTTCATTCGGCAAACTTTTGAATGTAAATGATTGTAAAAAAATTATAGAAGAATATTTATAGCTTTTCCAATGATAAGAAAAGTATCAATTTGGCTGATTTTGCTTTTTATTTTTTCAAGTAGTATTTATCCATCTACTAATTCATTTGTAAAAGTTTTCTATTTTCACGGTCCAATCCGTTGCCATACCTGTTTGCAAATTGAAAATGAGATTAAAATGACGCTCAATCAAAAATTTGACAAGGAAATGAAAAACAAGAAAATTGTGTTTGAGTGCATTGACTATGTTTCTGATACCACGAATAACTATGAAAAGCAATACAATCTCGAAAATCAAGCACTCATTATCGCCAAATTTGAAAATAACAAACAGGTGAAATGGAAAAATTTAGACAAAATATGGAAGTTTACAGGTAATTTTGATAAAATGTCCCGTTACATTTCAATTGAAATAAATGATTATTTAAAATAATGGAGCAATTCAATGCATATCAAAATTCTTGGGACGGGATGTGCAAAATGCAACTCGTTGGAAAGAAAAGTTCGTGATATTGTTGCACAATACAACATTGACGCAATAATCACCAAAGTTTCGGACATCGAACAAATCAGCCGCTACGGAATAATAATGACCCCCGCACTGGTTATTGATGAGGTAGTTGTTAGCATTGGCTCTGTTCCATCAGATAAACAGTTATTATCAATGTTGAAAGGTGAAAAATGAGAACCATCTTGTTTCTTTGTATTTTATTTTTAGCTTTCGGCTGCAATAAAAACAATAAACCTGCCGAAACCAAAGATAATAAAAGTAAGCAAAATAAAGAGATAAGCTCTAATGAAAGCACTGCAAAAATAATATTCTATGAATTTGGTTCGACAACCTGCATACCTTGCAAGCAAATGAAACCTGTTATGGAGGCAATACAGAAAAAATACGCCGACCAAATCGAAGTTGTTTTCATTGATGAAAATAAAGAACCCGAAAAATCGAAATCGTTTGACATCAGGCTTATCCCAACTCAGGTCTTTGTCGACCGACAAGGTAATGAATTACACAGGCACGAAGGCTACTATCCCGAAGAGGAAATTGATAAATTCCTTCAATCAGTTGGACTGAAAATTGTTAATTAGGATTTAATATGGATATAATTTTCACAAAGCTTTCCGAACTTCTTTATGGTAGTTATATTTTTGCAGGTATCAGTTCGTTCACTTGGGGTGTTCTCAGTATTTTGCTTTCTCCTTGCCATCTTGCGAGCATCCCTCTGATTATCGGCTATTTAACTTCAAGAAATGATATAAGAACAACTTCACGTTCATTTATAATATCTTTGATTTTCTCTGTCGGAATTTTAATAACTATTGCTGTCATTGGTTTGATTACCTATTCATTAGGTAGATTAATGGGCGATGTAGGCGTTTGGGGTAATTTGATAGTTGCATCTGTTTTCTTCATTGTCGGGCTTTATATGCTCGATATTCTCAACCTTAATTGGGGAGGTTTTTCTCATAATAATACAAAATATGGTGGTTTGTTTGAACCTTTCCTGCTTGGATTGATTTTCGGTATTGGACTTGGTCCCTGCACTTTTGCTTTTATGGCACCTGTATTAGGAGTAGTTTTTCAGTTGTCTAACTCTGAGCCAGTTTTGCCAATATCTCTTTTGGGTTACTTCGCAATTGGGCACTGTTTTGTCATTGTGCTTGCAGGAACACTCGCCCATAAAGTAGGGAACTATCTTAAATGGACTGAAAAATCGAATTTGTCGAAGATAATTAAAAAGACTTGCGGGGTTTTAGTAATTTTGGCTGGTTTTTATCTTATTTACATCTCTTTTTAAAATAATTCTTTATAAAGTAGAGATTTATCATTAAATTTGTTAGTTGTATTAATATTATTTTCGGAGTTTCTAAATGCGTTATTTGTTTTTTATAGTTGCTTCATTTTTGTTATTGAGCACTTTGAATGCCCAGAACAAACCTTCTAAAACAAAACTTTCTGCTCAACCTGCTGGTGTTGAACTGAAAACTTATGAGGATTCCGTTGCTTATGCAATTGGTATCAATATTGGTAATAACTTAAAAAGAGATGAATTATACTTCGACCTCGATAAAGTTAAGATGGGAATGAACGATGCTTTGTATTCAAATGTTAAATTACTTGACGACGAACAAGTTATGGCTATCCTCCAATCTTTTAGCACCAAATTGCAAGCAAAATATGAACAAAAACAAAAAGAACAAGCTGCTGCCAATACTAAAAAAGCTGTGGAATTTTTAGAAAAAAATAAAACAAATCCTAATGTAAAAGTTACTGCTTCGGGACTTCAATACGAAGTCCTAACAGAAGGAAATGGACCAAAACCAACTGCTAACGATAAAGTTAAAGTTCATTACTCAGGCACTTTAATCGATGGTAATAAATTCGATAGTTCCTATGATAGGGGGGAACCTGTTACTTTCCCACTGAATGGTGTGATTAAAGGCTGGACCGAAGGATTACAACTGATGTCCGTAGGTTCAAAATATAGATTTTACATTCCACCCGAGCTTGGCTATGGTGAAAATGGTGCTGGTGGTGTTATCGGACCTAATGAAGTTCTGATTTTCGAAGTTGAGCTTTTAGGTATTGAACAATAGTCATTTTCTTATTTTAATATAAAAAGGCTGTCTCTCAATAGACAGCCTTTTTTATTATTTGTAAGCACTTTTTCATTAGTTTAAGTTTTATATTCTTCGGCAGTTTTCTCACTTTTCGAAGGTTTTGACACAAAAATTGTAAGGTTTTATCTTTGTCGTGTCCCTACAAATTTATCTTTCATTTATGTTTGACATACCTTTTGGGTTAGATAATAAAATAGGCTGCTTCTTTTTTGAGAAACAGCCTTTGCATATTTATTATCGAAAATATTATTAAGCTTCTTCTTGCTGGCTCTTCTTGTAAGCTTCAATTAATTCTTGTTGCACGTTAGGTGGAACAGTTTGATATTCAACAAATTTTGCAGAATAAGTAGCGCGAGCTTGTGTCATCGAGCGTAATGCAGTTGCATACTTGTCAAGTTCAGCAAGTGGCATACGAGCTTTAATCTTCTGATACTTGCCTTCGCTGTCAATTCCAAGAATTAAGCCACGACGCGATGGCAAATCGCTCATAACATCGCCCATAAATTCTTCGGGTACCTTTATATCAAGTTCGTAAATTGGCTCTAAAATTTTTGGTGCAGCCTGAACAAATGTTTCTTTGAATGCCATCATACCAGCAGTCTTGAATGCAGCTTCGTTAGAATCAACGGGGTGCATTTTCCCATCGTAAATCGACACTCTAATATCGCGAACATACGAACCTGTAAGTGGTCCTTCCTGCATTTTTTCCATAATACCTTTGAGAATTGCAGGCATAAAACGAGCATCAATTACACCACCAACAATACAGTTGACATATTCAAGCACTCCACCCCAATCGAGTTGAATTAATTCCTTTCCACGAACCGTGAGCCCTGCTGGGTCGGGCATATTTTCCACCCAGGGTTCAATTAACATATGCACTTCTGCAAACTGACCTGCACCGCCAGATTGTTTCTTATGGCGATACATTCCGCGGGCCGGTTTTTGTATTGTTTCGCGATAAGGGACGCGCGGTTCAATAAAGTCTGCTTCTACTTTGTAACGATTTGCTAAACGCCATTTTATTACTCCAAGATGAAGTTCGCCCTGTGCATAAACAATTGTCTGGCGAAGTTCCTGTGAATGTTCGATAACTACGGTTGGGTCCTCTGCGTGCAAGTTATTTAGTCCCATACCAACTTTTTCTTCTTCGCCTTTGGTTTTTGGAACAACCGCTGTGCGAACTTTTGGATTAGGATATTCAACTTTTCTATAAACAACATTGAAATTCTTCGTTAATATTTGTAGTTTTTAATTTCACAGTCGCACCAATATCACCCGCAGGAATTTCAGCTACTTCTGTTCTCTTCTTCCCGCAAACTGTATAAACTTGACCAATTCGTTCGCTTTGTCCGCGGTTACTGTTAATCATATCGAGACCCGAACGCACCTTTCCAGTGTGAACACGGAAGAAAGTCATATCGCCAGTTTTTGCATCAGAAAACATCTTGAAAATAAAAAGAGAAGCAGGCTTCGCAACATCAGTTGTTACTTCTGTCGAACCGCTTTCGGTATTCACTGGTAATTCTAACGGTGATGGCAAATAATCTACTACAAAATCTAAAAATCTTGTGATTCCAGCTAAATTTTTCCCGGAAGTGCACAATAATGGGAATATACTGCGTGCTTTAATTGCATTTTTTA
>JAKIZO010000001.1:102301-117975 GCA_022707965.1 Bacteroidota bacterium | reverse complement strand
CAACTCTTGAAATTCCGTCAGCCAATTCCAAGAGTTGTTTACAACCGTTTAATTAGAGTAACTCAAAAATGTTTGAATTTAGCTGCACAAACCGCTGACCCAGATTGCGGCGACGACCCATATACTATGGTTCGTTTGTCGAATGTTACTAAAAATGGTAACAATTACAATGCAACTCACGTTTTCCCACTTCCCGCAGGTGTTAATGGTATCCCACCATATAGATTTGTTCAAGTGTTCTTCCCACCATTTGAACCGAATGAATATATTCCCGACCACATCGGAAGAATGCGCGCATTTATTATCGCTGATGCTAATACTTCACCCGACCCATCATTGCCACCTCTTGGCGATAGCTGGCCTTTCGACGATACCACTAACGTTGACTTTATCGTAATGAAACGTTTGCAAGAATTCAATGATGATTTCAGCGAATATCATAGCATATACAAAGTAGCTATGCCATCTGTTCACAAATGGGTAAACATTGGTGCTATTGTTGCTGATGGTGAACAAAATTCACGCTATCCTCTTCCACCACGTGGTATTTTCTCAGCTGTCAATAGCACTAACGACCAGCTTCGTTCACCAGTTCTCCATATGAATAGAAAAAATCTTGATGGTTCTGATTGGAGCCCGAATCAAAACACACCTGGTGGTGATATTGTAACATCGTTCCCGATAGACCTTCGCAATAAACGCGGCGCTGTTCTATCTTTTGCTATTCAGAGAACTATCAACGGACCTGATAATACTTGGGACCGTGGCTTCTCCGACCAGCAAATAGTCGGTGTTGAAGGACGCTTGATTAGCAATCTCGATAAAGCAACGTTATACACAAATGCCGCATCTGTTAGCCGTCCCGATGGCGACTCTATTGTGGTTGAATTTATGCGCCCAAGCCCAGATGGAATTAAATTTGTTACAAATGTCAAAGATTATAATCGTTGGCGCTGGCACCCAGTTCCAAACTCTACTCCTTACTATGGCATTCCCGCTTTTGCACTCTTTGGTATGGGCGGTTACTTTATGGGATGGGACGAAAAGAATCCAAACGTTCCATTAAAACGCGACCCAACTACCAACCCGAATGAAAACGGATTACGTTTCGACCAATTTGATGATGGTATTGATTGGGGCTTCCGCCGCTTCCAAATTCAAATTCCGGATTCCTTTATATTGGCTCCGAACGATGGTGCTAAAAACTTCCGCTTCCGTATTCGTGTAAATGCACGTAATCATTGGAAAGGACAACCACCTAACATTCAAGATGACGACGACGACTTCCTTGTTGATAACGTTCGCATAGTTATGCCTTCGAACAAGCCCGATCTCGAAGTTACTCAGGTTAGACCATTGTGGCCATATACTCTTGCTCCTGCTTCGCAAGCAACTGATATTCCTATTTTAGTTAATCTTAGCAACAACTCTGATATTAATGCTTCATCTTTCAAAGTAAAAGTGAAAGTATTCCGTGGTGCTGGTTCCTTCGGCGACCCAGTTTACTGTCGAGTAATAGAACTTGCAAACCTCAACGCTCGCCGCTCAATTGAAGTATCTATGCCAAACTGGAATGCTAAAGTTACAGGCGAAGGTACTTACCGCATCCAGGCTATCTCGATATTTGAAGGTGGAGATTCTTACATAAAGAACGATACTACATACACCGATTTCCAAATCAAATTTGGTGATTCATTTGCTTACGACAATCCTAATAGAGAAGAAAACCAGCTCCCAGAATTCTCCGGAACTGGTGGTAGTGGTCTTTCCTCTTTCGGTCAGGCTTATGGTGGTACCGGAGCAGGGCTTGGTTCTTATACAAATCCAGTTTATGTAATGGGTGGCAACGGTGCCGGTTCTGGTAGTGGTTCAGGTCAGTTTGCAATGAAATTCACTTTGTTCAATGCTGATACTCTCTATGGATATAAAGCTTTATTTGGTAGCTTGAACCAGGCTATGAACGATATCGCTTTCTCAGTCTATACTGGCGATCCAAATGTTAATACTCCTATTTCACTTTATACAAACTCAAATATTGTTGCTAAACGTGGTCTTGGTAGTGGAATGATATTCCCACAATTCGATAGGTACGTTCTCTACAAAGTTACTGATTACGGTCGCCAACCTATTATACTTAACAAAGGTACTTATTGGATTTCTATTGCTCAGCTCGGTCTTGAAGGTTTGCATCTGGGTGCTACCGGCTATCGTATGGGTATGAGAACAACCTCTCAATATGTTGATCCTCAGACTAACCTTGCTGGTACTGCACTTGCTTGCAACTTGATGATTGACAAACAATTCCGTAAATGGGTGAACAACGAATATATTAACGACAACTTCTTCTGCTATGAAGACCTTGCTGGCTCCGGTCAATGGACTGAATTTATGAAAACTTATGGCAACCCCGCTTTTGCTCACTTACACCACTGGGGTATTCCACCACAAGACGGTACTACTCGGACCTTCTCGCGTGGCACTTTCATTCCTATGATTCGTCCATACTTCGGATTCAAAGTCTACGAACCTGAAAATGTCGTCCAAATCTGTATCGACGATATTCCTGTCGAATTACTCGATTTCCGCTACGACATCCGTTCAAACGTTGGTATCGACCTATTCTGGGAAACTGCTTCCGAAATTAACAACTACGGCTTCTATATCGAAAGACGCAAAGCTGGCGAAAACGAATCTGATTGGAAAACTATCGGATTTGTTCACGGCGCTAACAATTCTTCAACTATCCGCCACTACAATTTCACCGATAGAAGCGTTAAACTGAACGAAACTTACCAATACCGTTTGCGTCAAACTGATATGGACGGTACTCAATACTGCCCAACAAGCGAAGTGCTTACTGTTACTTTCGATATGGTTGACGAACTCAAAGTTGCTCAAAATTCACCTAATCCATTCAGAACAGTTACTAATATCGACTTCAATATGCCTGCTACTCAAAATGCTCGCATTGAAGTTATTGATATGTTTGGTAATTTAGTTAAAGTTCTCTACGAAGGTCAGCTCCAACGTGGATTGAACACTGTTTCCTGGGATGGAACTAACAGCAATGGCGTTATCGTTCCCGCAGGAACATACATTTACAGAATTTCCTCCGGAAATGAAGTAGTTACTGGCAAGATGTCATTCGTTAAGTAATGATTTCTTTTGCAAAAGAAGATGCTTGCTTATGCAGGCATCTTCTTTTTTTATGTTAGAATTTGGAGTTGCTCTATGGATACAATTTTCGGAAAAATCATCAAACGCGAAATATCTGCTGATATTGTCTACGAAGACGATGATGTCCTTGCTTTTCGCGACATCGACCCAAAAGCACCAATCCACATTCTGATTATTCCCAAAAAGCCCATTCCTACTGTTAATGATATCGAAATCGAGGACGCTGAACTAATCGGAAAAATCATCATCGCAGCAAAAAAAATTGCAAAAGAAATGGGAATTGACCAATCCGGCTATCGGCTGGTGATGAACTGCAATAAAGACGCTGGACAAACTGTTTTCCACCTGCATTGTCATTTGCTTGGTGGGCGGCAACTTCTCTGGCCACCAGGATGATGCTTGAAAAATAAGTTTATGATTTTTTTCAAGGCACATTTTCATTGAATTTGTGCCTTTTTTCTAACTTAATCTTTTTTATCTCTATTTTTTTTATTATATTTGTGTTTTAAAGCATTATTGGATAAATGTATACATTAAAAATTTCATATTGTCATTTCAGCACAAAAGAGCGGCGAAGAATTTCCCTACCGCCACTGTCTCTTCCCGCATCTCGTGCCGGCAAAATATTGCAATTCCGGCACTACCAGACTGATGCTCCCGTTTGATAGAACCTTACGTCTCATACATTTTGTTTAATTTTTTATGATTAGGAGATAATTATGAAAAAAGACTTCCTTTCAGTTTTGGATTTTACAACAGATGAAATTCTGGCTTCTTTTGAATTAGCAAAAGATATGAAAAAAGACCGCAAAAAGTATTCGAAAGCATTGGAAGGCGAAACTCTTGCTCTTATTTTCGAAAAGCCATCGCTTCGTACTCGTACAAGTTTCGATGTTGGCATTCAGCAATTAGGTGGATATTCCCTGTATCTTTCGCCAAATGAAATAAATTTAGGCAAACGCGAATCCGTTTACGACGTTGCTAAAAATTTGGAACGTATGGTGCAAGGTGTTATGATTCGCACTTTCGGGCACGACATTGTTGAGAATTTTGCTCGCTATGCAAGAATTCCTATTATCAATGGTCTTACTGATTATTCCCATCCTTGCCAGGCTATGGCAGACTTCCTGACTATTTTGGAACACAAAGGAAAATTCGAAGGTTTGAAACTTTGCTACGTCGGTGATGGCAATAACGTTGCTCATTCACTTATGGATGCTGGTGCTCGTCTTGGTGTAAACGTTACTGTTGCTTGCCCGAAAGGCTTCGAACCAAACTTAATTGCTTTCCAGGAAGCTACGGAAGCCGCAAAAGCAACTGGTGCTAAAATCGAAGTTGTTCATTCACCACAAGAAGGTGTTAAAGGTGCAGACGTTGTTTATACTGACGTTTGGGCATCTATGGGGCAGGAGGCAGAAGCTGCAAAACGCCGCCAGATATTTATGCCTTTCCAGGTTAATGCTGAACTTATGAAGCACGCAAAAGACGATGCAATATTTATGCATTGCTTGCCTGCTCATCGCGGCGATGAAGTTACAGACGAAGTTATCGATGCTCCATATTCTGTTGTATTCGACGAGGCTGAAAACCGTCTCCACGCTCAAAAAGCTATTATGTATCAATTAATGAAAAAGTAAAAGGATTTTATCGTGGCTTATACAGCTTTAATTGCCATTGGTGGCAATTCTCTCATAAGAGCTGGGGAGCGCGGCACTATCGAAGAACAACTTGCCAATGCACACGCAACTGCAAAATCTATCGCTCAAATGATTAAAATGGGTTGGCGTGTGCTCATCACTCACGGAAATGGTCCGCAAGCTGGCGCCGCTCTGATTCGTTCAGAGCGCGCCGCCGGCGAAGTGTATACTCACACCCTCGATATGTGCGTTGCTACTACTCAAAGCGAAATCGGATATATGCTTCAAATCGCTATGGAACACGAATTGCGTTTGCTCGGCATTAATAAATTAGTTACTGTTGTGCCTACTATGGTTGCCGTCGACCCATCCGACCCCGCTTTCCAGAAACCTACCAAACCAATCGGACCTTTCTACTCCAAAGAAGTTGCTCAGGAGAAGAAAGAAAAATTAGGTTGGGACATTGTCGAAGATGCTGCGCGCGGCTACCGTCGCGTTGTCCCTTCGCCCGAACCGATGGAGGTGCTTCAACTGGAAGTAATAAAGAAAATTATTGATTTAGATATTATTACAATTGCTCTTGGTGGAGGTGGCATTCCCGTAGTCAAACGCGACGACGGCTCTATTGTCGGCTGCGAAGCTGTAATTGACAAAGACCGTTCATCTGCTTTGCTCGCTAACGGGCTGAACGTTGATTTGTTCATCATTTCTACTGATGCAGACCAGGTTTACGTAAACTTCAAAAAGCCTGACATGAAAGGCCTGCGTTATGCAACAACAGAAGAACTGCAAAAATACTACGACGAGGGACATTTCCCCGCGGGTAGTATGGGACCAAAAGTTGAATCTGTGATTAGATTTATCAAAAATGGCGGTAAAAAAGCTATCATCACTTCTTTTGAATGCTTGATGGACGCCCTCGAAGAAAAAGCAGGAACACACATTTCTAATTAATTTTTTTCTTATATTTGCAAAAACTACTTCAAGGAAAAATATATGCGTCATATTGTCGAATCCCAGCAGTTCACCGTCCCAAAAATCCTCGAATTGTTCGAACGAACCGAGCTTATGAAAAAAATCGTTGCTCGTGGCGGCACTCGCGACTACGAAAACAAAATTATGGCTTCGCTTTTCTACAAGCCGTCTACCCGAACTCGCTTTTCGTTCGAATCAGCTATGTTTCGGCTTGGCGGTAAGGTTCTCTCCACCGAGCAGGCAATGGAATTTTCGTCAGAAATCGAGGGCGAACGTCTTGAGGACACTATTCGCATAATCGCAAACTATTGCGATGCGATTGTTTTGCGTCACCACGAGGAAGGCGGTGCTAAACGTGCTGCTGCAATTTCCCCTGTGCCTATTATCAATGCAGGCGATGGTTCGGGCGGTCAGCACCCAACCCAGGCTTTGCTCGACCTTTATACTATCTACAACGAATGCAAAACACTTGATGGACTGTCCGTAGCATTTGTCGGTGCGCTCGATTATGGGCGAACAGTTCGCTCGCTTGCATACCTTTTGAGCAAATTCGAGCGTGTGAAACTCTATTTCGTTGCCCCGAAAGAGATACAAATTAAGCCCGACATTCTCGAACATCTGGACGAAAAAAGCGTCAGTTACCAACTCCTGGATAATATCAACGATATTATCGGAAAAGTCGACGTTGTCTATCAAACACGCATCGAACGCGAGCGTCTCGAAAACAAACACGTCGATTTATCGCAATACAACATTAATCTTGATGTGTTGCAGAGAATGAAGTATAATTCAATAATTATGCACCCGCTTCCGCGTTCAGTGGAAATAGACCATTCGGTAGATGCAGACCCACGTGCAGCGTATTTCCGCCAGGCTGAAAACGGTTTATACGTGCGAATGGCACTTCTGACGATGATTTTCGATAAATAGTGATTTATTGCATCCCCAAAGATAGCGATACCTTCGGAAAATTCTTCAGCAATTGCAAATTGATTAAACCTTCGGAGGGTTCCGCACCTTCCGAAGGTTTATTATTGCTGACGCTGTGATAGCCCCAACAATAAATAATGCATAACCTTCCATAGATTTCGCTATATCGTTGCAGATGCAACTCTCATTTTTCCCAAACTCGTTAATAGTTCAAAAAATTAACAAAAAATTAAACATTTATTAATAATAACTATAAATAAAATTAATTTTTCGTCATATTTCCGTTCGAAATTAAAAAGTGTGTAAATAATTACACATATCATTTTGATATTTTGGTATAATTTATTAATTTTGAATTAATTGAGTAAATAATATGGTTAAAATTGAAATATCGTTGGACCTTTAAGAATGAAGACGATACAGCAGTACATGATTTAGCAAAGCAATTAAAGATACCGGTTAGTCTGGCACGCGTTCTTGTTGCAAGAAACCTGAAAACGGCAGAAGAAGCAGAAAACTTCTTCGAACCATCTCTCGATAAGCTTCACGACCCCTTCATTATGAGGGATATGAGAAAAGCAGTCGAGAGAATTCTAAAAGCAAGAGATAACGGCGAGCAGATTTGGGTTCACGGCGATTACGATGTTGATGGTACTGCAAGTGCGTCTATGGTGTGCCTCTTCCTGCGCGAAATTGGGGCAAAGATTGATTATTATATTCCCGACCGCTTCGAAGATGGCTACGGACTTTCCAAAAAAAGTATTGATTTAGCCCGCCAAAAAAATGCTAAAATTCTAATTACAGTCGATGTCGGTATCACTTCTTACGACGCTCTACGCTATGCTAACGAAAGTGGCTTGGATACTATCATTTGCGACCACCACGAGCCCGGCGACGAACTCCCCGACGTCTTCGCCATCCTGGACCCGCTAATCCCCGGTTGCCAGTATCCTTTCAAACCTCTGGCTGCCTGCGGTGTCTCCTTTAAGTTTATTCAGGCTATTTCTCAAGCAATTGGCAAACCTGAAATTGCCTATAAATACTTAGATTTCGTTGCTATTGCTTCCGCTGCTGATATGGTGCCGCTCATTGGCGAAAACCGTATAATGGTTCATTACGGTTTGAAGCAACTTAATACTGAACCACGCCCCGGCATCAAAGGACTTATCTATTGCACCGGCTTGAAGTTAGGTCATATTACTGCATCAAACATTGTTTATGCGATTGCTCCGCTCATAAATGCCGCCGGTCGACTTGGCGACCCGCGTCGCTCCGTCGAAATGATGATACAGCAAGATGAATACGCATCGTTCCGTATTGCTCAAATGCTCGAAGACGAAAATCGCAAACGCCGTCTCTTCGACCAGCAAACTTTCGACGAAGCTGTCCCAATTGCTGAACAACTTATTGCCGAAAAAGATAGACGCAGCTTAGTTATCCACGGTCCCAACTGGCACGCGGGTGTCATCGGTATCGTTGCTTCTCGCCTTGTGGATAAATTCCACCTTCCTACTGTGCTTCTGACCACTATCGATGGAATTGCCAAGGGTTCTGCACGTAGTATAAACAACTTCGATATTCACTCTGCTCTGAAAAAGTGCGAACATCTTTTGCTTGAATTTGGTGGGCACAAACACGCTGCCGGGCTATCGCTCAAAATCGAGAATATCCCTGCATTCCGCGAGGCTCTCGATGATATTGCTCACCAATTTATTACTGAAGATATGCTTGTTCCCAAAATTGAAATTGACGCTGAACTTCAATTTAATGAGCTTTCACCTCAATTTTTGAAAATCCTTAATAAATTTGCTCCTTTTGGCTTTATCAACAACAAGCCTTATTTCTTTACTCGTGGTGTTCGCTCGCTTAATGGCGTTAAGATTGTCGGTAGCAACAGCATCAAATTCCGTGCTATTCAAAATAACTTTGTCATTGATGCAATTGGTCCAAATCTTGCTCACAAAATTCACCTTTGCACCGGTGGCAAATCGTTTTCTATTATTTACAATCTCGAAACCCATAACATTAATGGGCAAAAATCTCCTCAGATTTCTATTAGAGACATTCGACCTGATGAATGATAAACTTCGATTTTGCCAAATACTGTGTTGAACGAATAAGCGAAATTTATCTTAGCTCTGATTTAAACAATCGTCAAAAAATCCTTGCTTCTTTCAAAGTGTTCAAGGATTTTTTTATTAAATTAGATGAAGAGAATTTGCAGATTTTTTCCAGCTTCTACCAGCGAGTTATCTACATAATTAAAAAAAATAACTTCGACAGCAAACTTGCCAGAAGAATTCACTTCATTCGATATATTGCAAATCAAGTGAGAAAGCGTAATGAAAATTTTACTGAACATCAGTTCTTCACCTATTTTGCTAATTTATTTCTAATTTTCCATTTTGTTGCAAAACACAAATTAGCCTTTCCCGACAACCAGCTTGCAAATTATACTAACATTGATTTAATCTCAGGCGAACACGCCAAACCTCTGCCATTTACAAAATCGAGCCTTCGAGCTTACGTCAAGCACGTTGAAGCAAACGCCGAAAGCGATTTCTGCTTGCTCACGATGGAAAATGATGATGGAACAACATTTAAGGTGAAACTTAATCAT
The DNA here is from genome assembly GCA_022707965.1 of Bacteroidota bacterium. GTDB lineage: Bacteria > Bacteroidota > Ignavibacteria > Kapaibacteriales > UBA2268 > JAKIZO01. Next base: position 108,636 of record JAKIZO010000001.1, on the reverse strand, counting down.
CACTGGCGCTTTCTCGAAAGCGAACTGTCTGAAAACACAACCCTGCAATTTCATAATCTTTCTCAAAATGGTGATATTTTCGAGACTAATCGCTTTTCTCTTGTTGTTTATGAACCCGACTATTTGATAGATGTAACCGATATTTCTGAATGCTTCTCGCAAAATGATTACAATCCCGTTCTCTATTTCATCAAAAAGATCAGCGAACGTACCACCAACGCCGCTATTTTAAAAGGAAATATCGTCAATACCTTATTCGACGAACTCATTCTCGACAAGCAGGCAAACTACCAGGACTGCTTCCAGAAATCACTTAAAAACAAGCCACTACAATCAGTCGCGGCAGTCCGTTCTATTGACGAAATGAAAGAACTCTATCTCGAACTGCTCAAAATTTTCGACGTAATTAAGCAGAACATCGAAAAAATATCCTATGAAAGTGCTTACATCGAACCTACTTTCATCGCACCCGAATACGGAATAAGCGGGCGTTTGGATTTGCTTGCAGAAAACTTGAACGAACTATTTGCTGTCGAACTTAAAAGCGGCAAATCCCCGAGTTCTAATTTATACTACACAGATTACGACAAATCATACTCGCTTGCGATTTGGAAAAACCACGTTGTTCAGGCAATGTGTTACATTATGCTGCTCGAAGCAAACTTTGTCAACAAAACAGTTTTCGCAAGCATACTCTATATTGCCGCTGCCCAGAACCATCTTCGAAACGTCCCGAACACTTTGCTGCTTAAACAGCAAATTATTCGCTGCCGAAATTCTATTGCTATTCTTCTGAAAAAAATAGCCGACAGTCCCGAAAACCAGCTTCATAAAATATTCAATGATGCGGAATATTCCTCGAATTTGCCACCTTATATTGCTGCCGATTTCAACCTTATTAAACAGCATTTCAATTCCATTTCTACTTTGGAACAAAAGCTAATTGCACGTGCAATTGGTTTTATTGCACAGCTCAGTTTTCACAACAAAATTGGTGATGAAATTGGTTCGACAAGTGTTTCGTCTCAATGGCTCGAATCCATCGAAGAAAAAATCGAAAAAGGAACTATCATTGCAAATCTATCGCTTATTCCTGAAAAATCTGACTTTACTCGAATGCACCTTACTTTCGCCCAAAATGGCACTTTTTCTAAAATCAACGTTATTCGCAAAGGCGACCTCTGTATATTGAAAAAGCAAAACTACGACACATCGTCAGGCAACAACAACCAGGTGCTTAAAGGCATTATCTCGTCAATCTCTAATTCCGAAATTACCATAAGTTTAATCAACAAACTTATTAATTATAATTTTGATGCAAATCATAAATGGACGATAGAACAAGAGCAAAGCGATGCAATTACGGGCTATCTTTATTCTTCTGTGTTCTCGCTTTTGAGATGCCCACAGCAAAGGCGGTCGCTTCTTCTTGGGCTGAACAGACCGCAATCGTCCGTTCTGCCCGATATTTCATATCCCGAACTTACATCTGAACAAAACGAGCTGCTACGGAAAATCATTGCCGCCAACGATTATTTCCTTGTTCAGGGACCGCCCGGAGTGGGGAAGACCTCATATTTACTTCGCTATTTAGTCAAATATTATTTCGAGAACACCAGTTCGAATATTTTGCTTGTAGCATACACAAATCGAGCAGTTGATGAAATTTGTCTCACATTGAAAAAAATATCGCCCGATTTCCCTTTCCTGCGCCTTGGAAACAAAGAAGCAACCGAAATTGAAGATAATTCCATTGCATTTTTAGCCGAAAAGATGCGTTTCTCGGATTTATTCCTGAAAATTAAAAGTTGCCGCGTGTTTGTAAGCACTATTTCATCAATTCTTACATCAAACGAACTTTTCCAGATAAAGAATTTTGATATTGCAATAGTCGACGAAGCAAGTCAAATTTTGGAAGTGTACATTTACTCACTAATTACGCAAGTGCGAAAATTTGTGCTAATTGGCGACGAAAAGCAACTTCCCGCAGTTGTCCCATTGCAAAATGGGCGCGCAAAAATCAAGGACGCTGAGCTCTTGCAAATAGAAATGACCGATTTAAGCGTTTCCTATTTTGAACGCTTGCTAAAAATTGCACAGAAGAACGGCTGGGACGAATTCTACGGAATGCTATCCTACCAATCGCGAATGAAGCAACCTATAATGGATTTAGCCAATTATCTATTCTACGAAAACAAGCTTCAACTTTCCGAGTTTGTATATCGAAATTCAGCCGAACAGCGATTTTGCGACGATTTTATGCTTTTGAATTCCGACGATATTATTTTTATTAACACGCCCGCAACAAATTCCAGCAAAACAAACAAAATTGAAGCAGAAGTTGCTACAAAAATTGCTAAATCTCTTGCTCAAAAATCAGATAGCAACCTTGATAATTCCGACATAGGAATAATTGTTGCCTTCCGAATGCAAGGCAACGAGATATTTAAAAATCTTGGCGAACTTTCCCGAATTATTGATGTCGATACAGTCGAGCGTTTTCAGGGTTCCGAACGCAGAACAATTATTATTTCCTTTGCTGTAAATAAGCCCGTAGAAATTGATATGATTTCAAATGTTTCCTCTTTCAATGGAAAAATAGTCGACCGAAAACTTAATGTTGCAATTACCCGTGCCAAGGAAAAACTAATTATCATTGGTAATGCACAAATTTTAATGCACTCGCCCGTGTATTTCAAAATGATTAATTATATTAAAGAGAAGCACTTATTTATTGATTACGAGAGAATTCTATCAGATGGAAGCAACCACTAGCCTTAATACTTCCGACCATTTGGTGAAAAATAGCAGTCGCCAACCTAATATTCCGCCGAAACTAATAAATGTTATTCCCGCAAATTGCTTTACACGCACTATTAGATTGTCTGAAAACTTATTTTTAAGTCTGAACACTATGTTCGATAAAGTGTAGAGCCATACAAAGTTCCCTATACTAAAACCAATCGAATATAAAAGGTTGTTGAAAGTTGTAATTTCATACAAAGCGAATTTTTGCACCTGCACTCCAACATACCCGATAGATGGCAGAAAAGTTGGATTTGCAAGGTTCGCAATTGCCAGAGCGAACCCCAACAAAAACGGTCCTTTTTCTTTAAAATGACGAACGAAATTGTTTTGATTTTCTAAATCTGCGTCTTCGATATGCTTTTCCTGATGTGGTTTGCTTTTTAAACTGTATAGTCCATAGAAAAGAAAAGCAGCAATAAGAATTGACTGAAACAATATTGAGTAAATTGGGTGGCAATCGAAAAAACTATGCAATGCCTGCACAACTGCCGTAGCTGCGGTAATTGCAACGAAGCAAATCATAAAATCTGCAACACCCGAACCAATTGCAACATACATTGCAGGGCGTATTTTTCTGTTAAGTCCCATCTTAATTGATAGCACCCCAATCGGTCCCGGTGGCAACGCAAGAATAAAGCCTACGATTAAACCTATGAGTAAAGCAGCAATCAAATCGACACTAATTAATTAAACTTCTCGTATAAATATAAGAAAAAAAAATTTTTTTTCAAATTTTTAGTTTGATTTTCGTCTTACCAAATAATATATTTGCAATATTAATTAAAGTATTATTAACAAATTTAAAGGAACTGCTTGAAATCTGCATTTGTTGTTGGAAACCCAAATTTTGGGAAACAAAGTCAAACAAAAGAACCACAAAGAAAGCACAGAATTAACAATGAAATCACTGCAAAAGAAGTTCGAGTTGTAGATACTGACGGCGGTATGCTCGGAATAATGAGTATCAAAGACGCTTTGAAATTAGCAGAAGAACGTGAAATTGATTTAGTAGAAATTGCTCCACAAGCCAATCCCCCAGTTTGTAAATTAATCGACTACGGTAAATTTTCTTACGAACTCCAAAAGAAAGAGAAGCAAATCAAAAAGAATTCCGCTGCTTCTCAGATGAAGGAAATTAGGTTTAAGTCCCGCACTGCTTCGCACGACTTTAATTTCAAGCTCAAACACGCTCGTGCTTTTATCGAAGAGGGAAGCAAAGTCAAAGCTTCTGTTTTTTTCCGTGGTCGTGAAATTGCCCATACCGACATCGGCAAAGAACTTCTCGAAAAATTCATTGAAGAAATGTCCGATATTGCCAAAGTTGATTCTCCTCTAAAATTCGAAGGGAAAAACCTATCGGTTATTCTCTCTCCTGCAAAAACTAAAAAAGCGAAACCAACGAAAGAAGAAAATAAATCTTAATCTTTGAAGATTGCATCTTCTAATTGTATGTCTCGAAAGCATCTGTTTCGAACCTTCGGAAGGGCAAGAACCTTCCGAAGGTTTATTAATAAAGTAGCACAGACATTCTTGTCTGTGAAAAAATCTTGGAGAAAAATTGGCTTTTTTTACTAAGGTTTTCTTTTGAATATCAAGCTTGGAACCTTCCGAAGGTTTGGAACCTTCGGAAGGTTTTTTAAAAAATGGTAGCACAGACATTCTTGTCTGTGAATATTTCTTGGATAAATTAGTGAAATATATTGTTTCAATTCGCTATTTTCAATATTACCAGGCTTAGAACCTTCGGAAGGGCAGGAACCTTACGAAGGTTGTTTTATATTCTGATGATGCTACCCAAAATGCAAAAAGGCTGTCCAACCAAGACAGCCCAAAACAGTATATTCCCAGAGAAATTAGATTAGTAGTAAATGTAGCTATATTGATATTTTTCAAGCAAATTCCCGTTCAAATCTGCCACAGTTTCGATTGAAATAAGCCCGTACCTGTTATAATAGAATGTTCTAATTCTTTGAATTGAGCCGTTCTTATCGTAATTTATGATTTGTAAAGCTTTTTCTTCTTGCTTGTAGTTCAATGATTCTTTCGTAATAATAGTTTCGCTGGAATTTTTCTCGCTTACTGTTCGCTCGATTAAGCTTCCATTGTTATATAGATAATCATATTCATAATGCAAAACAGTTCCAACCTGCAAATTTTGAACTTCCTTCCTCAGCAAATTGCCATAAACGTCATAAGTGTAAATTTCTTTCGAAATGATTTTACCATCGCCAGAAATTTGTGTCTTTTCCTTGATTTTCCCGTTTTCATCAACAACGGAAAGAACTCGCGAAGTTCCTAATAAAATCCCATTTTCGTCGAATCTTTTCTGTTCTTCTGTTGTTTTCGTTTTCTCGTAGGTAAATTCGGAATAAAACTTTATACCACCGTTCGGAAAATATTCAGTATAGTCAATAATCTTCTGGTCGCGTGAGTAATTTTTCTTGTATAAAATTTGTTTTTCTGACTGATTTGATAAATTAATCTTGTATTTTGTTTCAGTTTTAATTTTAATCGAAGTTATGCCTTCAACAGGGTTATCGACCACTCCGCAACTTGTCAGCAAAAACACAATAAGCGAAAATATTGGTAAAGTTTTTTTCATAATAACCCTTGAAACTAATTAAATAAACTTAACAAGAAATTTTGAAAAAATCAATAAATTTTTTACTTATTTTTGTATCTTATTTTTGTATTTTATCTAATTAATTATTGATTATGAGCGACGAACAAAAACAAGATATAGAAGAAGACGGCGGATTGGGTTTTTGGGACCACGTCGAAGAACTCAGACGGCGAATAATTTATTCAGTTGTAGGAATATTATTAGGTTGCATAATCGCAGGTGTATTTATTGGCGATATTGTGGACCTGGTGCTGCTCAAACCCGCCGCAAGTGCCAATCTTGATTTGCAAAACCTCAAACCTTTCGGGCAACCATTTCTTTATTTTAAAGTAATCCTTGTTGTTGGGATAATTTTTTCGTTTCCATTTATGCTTTATCAGCTCTGGGCTTTTATCAAACCTGCACTGTATGAACACGAGAAACGCTGGGTATCGACGATTACTTTTTTTACCTCGCTTTGCTTTTTTGTAGGCGTTGCATTTTCTTACTTTGTGATGATTCCCTCAATGCTGTCATTTACCGCAAGCTTCGGTAGCGAAAAAATAAAAAACATCATAGATATTAATGAGTATTTCAGCTTTCTTACAATGATACTCCTTGCTTCGGGAATATTATTCGAAATGCCGATGATAAGTTTCGTTCTTTCCCGATTTGGAATTATTACTCCCAAACAACTCAGAAAATATTGGCGCCACTCAGTTGTGGTTATTCTTATCCTTGCTGCTGTGATTACTCCGACGCCCGACCCAATAAGCCAGCTGATATTTGCTGCACCTTTGTTTTTGCTTTATGAAATTAGCATCTGGGTGGCTGCCTTTGGATTGCGAAAGCGCCAAGCTTCCGCAGCCGCAAGCGATAATCAAAATGCGTAGCCTATTCCAAAATGATAAACTGTGCGGGAAAA